>NZ_JARAWX010000012.1:0-265619 GCF_033793585.1 Streptomyces sp. MI02-7b
TATCTGGCGTTGACTTTTGGCACGCTGTTGAGTTCTCAAGGAACGGAAGCTTCCTTCGAGACCGTTTCACCGGCCCCTCCGGGCTTTCCCTTCGTTGTCACCAGCTTATCAGACTCTTTCGGGCCCGATTCCCGCCGGCGGGGGGATTTGCTTTTCGAATAACGACGCACGAAAAACACTCGGGATTTTCATCCTGGGAGATTTCGCTGCGATCGATAATCTTCGAAGCGGTCTAGATTCTAGCCGCTGGCCTCGAACCTGTCCAGTTCGTGGCAACTTCTCGAATCTACCTCCCCAGTCTACCCGTGTCAACAGGTTTCTTGGGGCGAAGAGGAGACTAGCAGGTCAGGAAGGCCGGATGCACATCCATGCCGTGCGCCATCCGGGTCATGCTGCCGTGGGGAGGACATCGCTGCGGTCGAGGCGCTCGAGATCACCGGTCTCACCGGCGCGGGCGGCACGGCGTCCTGGCACGTAGACGTAGGTGAGGAAAGCCAGCTCCGCGGCGACGCCGATGGCGATGCGGGCCCAGGTGGGGAGGCCGGAGGGGGTCACGAAGGCTTCGATCACGCCCGATACGAGGAGCACGACGGCCAGCCCGATGGCCATGCCGATGACGGCGCGTCCTTCTTCGGCGAGCGCGGTCCGACGGGGGCGCGGGCCGGGGTCGATGACGGTCCAACCGAGGCGCAGACCCGTGCCGGCGGCGACGAACACGGCGGTGAGTTCGAGGAGTCCGTGCGGGAGGAGCAGGCCGAGGAAGGTGTCGAGTCGGCCGGCGGAGCCCATGAGGCCCAGGCCGACACCCAGGTTGAGCACGTTCTGGAAGAGGACGTACAGCACGGGGAGCCCGAGGAACACTCCGAGGACCAGGCACCAGCCGGCGGCCATGGCGTTGTTCGTCCAGACCTGGGCCGCGAAGGAGGCGGCGGGGTGGCTGGAGTAGTAGGACTCGTACTCGCCGCCGGGCCGGGTGAGGGTCCGCAGTTCGTCGGGAGCCGCGATGGCGGCCTGGACGTGCGGGTGCGTGGCGACCCACCAGCCGATGAGCGCGGCAAGTGCCGTGGAGAGCAGGGCGGTGGGCACCCACCAGTGCCGCGATCGGTAGACGGCGGCGGGGAAGGCCGCCGTGAAGAAGTGGGCCGCGTCGCGCCAGCCGGGAGTGCGGGCGCCCGTGACGGCGCTGCGGGCCCGGGCGACGAGGGTCGTGAGGCGTCCGACGAGCGCGGGGTCGGGTGCGCTGGACTGGACGAGGGAGAGATGGGTGGCGGCCCGTTGGTAGAGGGTGACGAGTTCGTCGGCCTCTTCGCCGGTGAGGCGCCGGCCGCGGTGCAGCAGGGCGTCCAGCCGGTCCCACTCGTGGCGGTGGGCGGCTGCGAAGACGTCGAGGTCCATGGTCGCTGCTCCTGGCTGGCCGGGAGGTCCCAGCTTGGCAGACGGGGCAGACTGGTCGGGCCGGGTTCCGGGGTGGGGGTCGAGGAGGGTGCCCGTATGAGCGGTGCGATCGGTAGGAGCGGTGCGACGGGCGGCGACGCGCCTTACGAAGCGGGGGCTACCGGCCGCCTGGTGACAGGCGAGGCAGTGGAGTTGGGGCTGCAGCCGGCGCGGCTGCCGAGCCGGGCGCTGGCGGCGGCGCTGGATGCCGTCGTCTATTTCGGCGGGTACATGGTCGTCTCGCTGGGGCTGCTCGCGGCGACGTCGTCGCTGGACGATGCCGCGCTGGCCGCGGTGTACGTGGCGTCGCTGGTGCTCGTGCTGTTCGGGGTGCCGATCGCGGTGGAGACGCTGTCGCGTGGCCGTTCGCTGGGGAAGCTGGCGTGCGGGCTGCGGGTGGTCCGGGACGACGGCGGGCCGATCCGGTTCCGGCACGCGCTGGTGCGGGGGGCGGTGGGAGTGGTCGAGATCCAGGCGTTCCTCGGGGTGATCGCCTGTGTCGCCTCGCTGGTCTCGGCACGGGGGCGGCGGGTCGGGGACGTGTTCGCGGGGACGCTGGTGGTGCGGGAGCGGATCCCGGTGCCGCGGGCCCCGCAGGCGATGCCGCCCGCGCCGCCGTGGCTGGCGGATCGGGTGGCCGGTGCGGATCTCTCGGCGGTGCCCGAGGGGCTGTGGCTTGCGGTGCGGCAGTACCTGGCGCGGATGCACCAGTTGGATCCGCAGGTGGGGTGGTCGATGGCGGGGCGGCTGGCGGCGGACGTGGCGGCGTGCACGGGGACGCCGGTGCCGCAGGGGACGCCCGCGGTGGCGTATCTGGCGGCGGTGGTGGGCGAACGGCAGGCGCGGGAGGCGCGGAGGGTCTTCGGCGCGGCGGGGTTCGCGCACGCGGGTCCTCCGGCGCAGGGCTGGGGGGCGCCCGGGGAAGAAGTGGCGGCGGTGCCGTTGACGCCGGCGGCAGGTTCGCCGGGTTCCCCTGTCCGCCCTGTTCCTCCCTCCGCTCCCCCGGCCCCTGCCGCCTCTCCCGTTCCGCCCGCTCCGCCCGTTCTGCCGGTCCCACCGTCCACCGGGCAGTCGACCGGGTTCGCGCCGCCGGCCTGAACGGTCAGTCCGTCGCGGGGAATTGCGACGGGGGTGATGCGAGGTCCTCGAGTTCGATGCCGGGGGCCGCGAGGACGACGTCGCCGGCGATGTGCACGGTGTGCTGCTCGCCGGTGTCGAGGGCGCTGACCTGGTATTCGTCCACGGTCAGGGGTCCGTTGTCAGTGGGGTGTGCTTCGCTCTTCACCAAGGCCCACGACTGGTCGAGGGTACGGGGAGCGAGCACGGGGGGCTGGAATGCGACGAGTCGGACGCGGGTGGCCGGGGCGCCGGGACGCAGGCGCAGCAGGCGCGCCGTCGCGATGTAGAAGGCAGGGGATACGCCGCTGAAGGCGTGTGCCCGGACGTTTCCCTCCTGGGCGTGTTCGCCGGAGGGGTCGGTGCGTACCCAGGTGACGCCTTCGAGGGCGGCGCCGCGGACCTGCCAGCTCGCGGCGTTGAGTTCCAGGCGGATGGGGCGGCCGAGTTCGTCGACGGTGAGGTCGATGGAGCCCGCGTGGCTGCCGTCGGCGTGCGTGGTCTGCGCGGTGTAGCGCCAGCCGGAGGGGCCGGTGGCGCAGTGGAAGTGTTCTTCGCCGAGGGGGGTGTGGTCGTGCGTGTCGTGGAAGGAGTAGCGGCCTCGGGGCATGGATCGACCTTACGGGGGCGGTGCCGGTGGTACGGGGCAGGCCCCCGCCGGGGGCGGGGGCCTGCGGGCCGGCTGAGGTGGTGCCGGGGCGCCGCGGTGTTCGCGGCGTCGGCGGTGGCCTCAGTAGCGGTAGTGGTCCGGCTTGTACGGGCCCTCCACCGGGACGCCGATGTAGGAGGCCTGCTCGGGGCGCAGGGTGGTGAGCTTGACCCCGAGGGCGTCGAGGTGGAGCCGGGCGACCTTCTCGTCGAGCTGCTTGGGCAGGACGTAGACGCCGATCGGGTACTCCTCGGGCTTGGTGAACAGCTCGATCTGGGCCAGGGTCTGGTCCGAGAAGGAGTTGGACATCACGAACGAGGGGTGACCGGTGGCGTTGCCCAGGTTCAGCAGGCGGCCTTCGGACAGCACGATGAGGACCCGGCCGTCGGGGAAGGTCCAGGTGTGCACCTGCGGCTTGACCTCGTCCTTGACGATGCCGGGGATCTTGGCGAGGCCGGCCATGTCGATCTCGTTGTCGAAGTGGCCGATGTTGCCGACGATCGCCTGGTGCTTCATGCGCTGCATGTGCTCGGCGAGGATGATGTCGCGGTTGCCGGTGGTGGTGACGAAGATGTCGGCGGTCTCGACGACGTCCTCGAGCACGGTGACCTGGTAGCCGTCCATCGCGGCCTGGAGGGCGTTGATGGGGTCGATCTCGGTGACGATGACGCGGGCGCCCTGGCCGCGGAGGGACTCGGCGCAGCCCTTGCCGACGTCGCCGTAGCCGCAGACGACGGCCACCTTGCCGCCGATGAGGACGTCGGTGGCGCGGTTGATGCCGTCGATGAGGGAGTGGCGGCAGCCGTACTTGTTGTCGAACTTCGACTTGGTGACGGCGTCGTTGACGTTGATCGCCGGGAAGAGCAGGGTGCCGTCGCGCTGCATCTCGTACAGGCGGTGGACGCCGGTGGTGGTCTCCTCGGTGACACCGCGGATCTCGGAGGCGAGCTGGGTCCACTTCTGCGGGTTCTCGCCGAGGGTGCGGTTGAGCAGCGTGAGGATCTCGCGGTACTCGTCGCTGTCGGCGGTCGCGGGGTCCGGCGCCGCGCCGGCCTTCTCGAACTCGACGCCCTTGTGGACCAGGAGGGTGGCGTCGCCGCCGTCGTCCAGGATCATGTTCGGGCCGCCGGTGGGGGCGTCGGCCCAGGTGAGCGCCTGCTCGGTGCACCACCAGTACTCGGAGAGGGTCTCGCCCTTCCAGGCGAAGACCGGGATGCCCCGGGGGTTGTCGGGGGTGCCGTCGGGGCCGACGGCGATGGCCGCGGCGGCGTGGTCCTGCGTGGAGAAGATGTTGCAGGAGGCCCAGCGCACCTGCGCCCCGAGGGCGGCCAGGGTCTCGATGAGGACGGCGGTCTGCACGGTCATGTGCAGGGAGCCGGTGATGCGGGCGCCGGCGAGGGGCTGGGTGGCGGCGTACTCCGCGCGGATCGCCATCAGGCCGGGCATCTCGTGCTCGGCGAGGGTGATCTCCTTGCGGCCGAACTCGGCCAGCGAGAGGTCGGCGACCTTGAAGTCGTTGTTGACGGGGGACATGCAGTCTCCTCGTGGGGTGGTTCGAGAGCGGACATCGGCTTTTCCGCTGCGGGGCGTGGGAGGCATGCGGACATACGTCTCCCTCGACCGCAGCTCAGCCCGTCGGAGGCCCTCTCTCCCTCGGACGGTCCGGTGTGCGGACCGCCCGACCGCCATCAGCAGCGACGTCTGGCTACCCACGAATCTACACCGAGTGCCCGACCGGAACCGGGCCCTCGGTGGAGGTGGCGTGGAGGGATCAGGCCGTTTCCGGGGCGGCCGGCGCCTCGGGGGCCGCCTTCTGCTCACGGTAGATGTCGGGTTCCAGGTAGATCACCCGGGCGATGGGGACGGCCACGCGGATGCGGGCCTCGGCGGCGTCGATGGCGCGGGCGACCTCGGTGGCCGTGTCGTCGTGCTGGACGGCGATCTTGGCGGCGACGAGGAGTTCGTCGGGGCCGAGGTGGAGAGTGCGCATGTGGATCACGCCGGTGACGGTGTCGCCGTCGACGATGGCCTCGCGGATGCGGGTGACGGTCTCCGGGCCGGCGGATTCGCCGAGCAGCAGCGACTTGGTCTCCGAGGCGAGGACGAGGGCGATGACGACGAGTAGGGCGCCGATGCAGAGGGTGCCGACGCCGTCCCAGACGCCGTTGCCGGTGAGCAGGGACACGCCGACGCCCGCGAGGGCGAGCACGAGGCCGACGAGGGCGCCGAAGTCCTCCAGCAGGACGACGGGCAGTTCGGGGGCCTTGGCGGTGCGGATGAACTGAGCCCAGCTCTGCCGGCCGCGCAGTTCGTTGGACTCCTGGATGGCGGTGCGGAAGGAGAAGCCCTCGGCCACGATCGCGAAGAGGAGGACACCGATGGGCCAGTACCAGTGCTCGATCTCGTGCGGGTGCTGGACCTTCTCGTAGCCCTCGTACAGAGCGAAGACGCCACCGATGGTGAACAGGACGATGGAGACGAGGAATCCGTAGATGTACCGCTCACGCCCGTAGCCGAAGGGGTGTTCCTCGGTGGCGGCCTTCTTGGCCTTCTTGCCGCCCAGCAGGAGCAGCGCCTGGTTGCCCGAGTCGGCGACCGAGTGGACGCCTTCGGCGAGCATGGAGGACGAGCCGCTGAAGGCGAACGCCACGAACTTGCTCACCGCGATGGCAAGGTTGGCCCCCAATGCGGCGACGATCGCCTTGGTTCCGCCTGACGCGCTCATAGGTGCTGGGTATCCCTTCCGTCGGCCACCGGTCTTTGCCCGGTCTTTACGGCGCTACGGCGGGACATTCTTGCAGGCCGCGATTGCGTGGGTGCGTCAGGCCACCACGGTGGCACGGAAGACCGTTCCCTCGCCGAGGAGTTGGACCTGTTCGCCCGCGGGTACGTAGGCGGACTGGCCGGGGGCCAGGGCGAGTTCCCGCTGCGGCTCGCCGGCGGTGCCGGCGGCGCGGACGGTGGCCGTGCCTTCGGTGCAGAGCAGGATCTGCGCGGTGCTGTCGTCGAGCGCGCGCGGGGCGCCGCCGGCGGCGAGGGCGTAGCGGGAGAGCCGGAACTCCTCGATGGGGGTGGTGTAGAGCTCCTCGCCGTTCGGGGAGGCCTCGGGGCGCAGGACGCCGGGGTCGGCCGACTCGAAGCGGACGATGCGCAAAAGCTCGGGGACGTCGACGTGCTTGGGGGTGAGGCCGCAGCGCAGGACGTTGTCGGAGTTGGCCATGATCTCGACGCCGAGGCCGCTGAGGTAGGCGTGCGGGATGCCGGCGCCGAGGAAGAGGGCCTCGCCGGGCTGGAGGCGTATGTGGTTGAGCAGCATGGCGGCGATGACGCCGGGGTCGCCCGGGTAGGTGTGGGCGATGGACGCGTACGCGGCGTAGGCGTCAGCGTGCGGGCCGCCCTCGGCGGCGCGGCGGGCGGCTGCCTCGGCGGCCTCGTTGACGGTGCCGGCCATCGCGTGCCGCTCGGCGCCGAGCACGGCGGTGAGGACTTCGCGCAGGGCGGCGGCCTCGGGGTGCGCGTGCAGGATGTCGACGTAGGGCTTGAGGGAGTCGACGCCGAGTCCGGAGAGGAGGTCGGCGGTCTCCTGGGGGTGCCGGAAGCCGCACAGGCCCTCGAAGGGCGTGAGCGCGACGATCATCTCCGGCTTGTGGTTGGCGTCCTTGTAGTTGCGGTGCGGGGCGTCCACGGGGATGCCGCGGGCCTCCTCGTCGGCGAAGCCGGCGGCGGCCTGTGCGAGGTCGGGGTGGACCTGCAGGGACAGCGGCGAACCGGCGGCCAGCACCTTGAGCAGGAACGGCAGCCGGGGGCCGAAGCGCTCGACGGCCGCGGGGCCCAGTTCGGCGCGCGGGTCGGCGGCGATGACCTGGTCGAGCGGGACCGGACCGCCCCCGCGGTCGACGCGTGAGGGGGCGCCGGGGTGGGCGCCCATCCACATCTCGGCCTGCGGCTCGCCTGTGGGGCTGGTGCCCAGGAGCTCCGGGATGGCGGTCGTGGAGCCCCACGCGTACGGGCGAATGGTGTTGGTCAGCCGGTCCATGGGCTCATGATCTCCCAGCGGAGGTGACAGCAAGGTAAACGGAGGCGAAATCCGTGACGGCGAGGAGTTCGACGGCGGCTTCCAGCGGGGTGCTGTCGGGGGCGGCGGCGAGTTCGCTGAGCGGGGTGTCGTGGGTGGTGGTGAACTCCCGCGCCACGGCGGCGGAGCTGCTGGCGGGGGCCTGGTCGCCGTTGCCGGGGCGGTGCAGGAGGACGACGCGCAGGCGCAGGTCCTCGGGCTCCTCGACGCGGTCGCGGAAGAAGTCGTCGGGGTCCAGGGCGCCGGCGAGCGCGCCGGCGAGCAGCGCGCCGTGGGTGTCGACGGCCTCGGGGAGCTCGCCGTGCAGGGCGGGGCGTCCGGCGCGGGAGGCGATGGTCGCGGCGAAGCGCCGGGCGGCGACGGCGGACACGGGGCCCTCGCTCCACAGCACCGGCAGGGACTCGGCGAGTTCGGAGGCGAGTGCCTTGGCGGGGTTGCTGTAGGTGGCGATGGCGGGGCCGCAGCGGGCGGCGACCTCGTCGAGGCGGTCGGCGACGCTCTCGATGGCGTCGGCGGGTGCGGGCAGCAGCCCGATCCGGTCGCCGAGGGCGAGCAGCGGGGTGAGCAGGGCCCAGAAGGCGCCCAGGTCCTCGTCGGGGTCGGCGGCGTCGGACGCACCGGGCTCGGGGGCGGCGGCGTACGGGAGGACCAGGCCGCGTACTTGGGCGATGGCCTCGGCGATGGGCGACCCGTCGGGCACGACGGCGGCGGCGGTGCAGCCGCGGCGGTAGGCCTGCTCGATGAGGTCGGCCAGGCCGGCTTCGGTGCCCATGGGACTGGCGATGAGCAGCAGGTCGAGCGGTCCGGCCCAGCCGGGCAGGGTCCAGTGCAGGTCGTACGGGGCCGGGCCGGTGGGGCGCAGCGGCAGGACGGGGGCGCTGCCGCTGCCGAGGGCCGCCAGGAGTTCGGCGACGGTGGCGGCGGTGGCCGCGCCGGGGCCCGCGACGAGGACGCTGCGGGGGCGGCCGTCCGGCTTCAGTTCCCCTATGCCGGCCTCCTGCGCCAGCCGGGCGGCGGTGCGCACGCGGGCCCCGGCGGCGGCGACGCCCAGGAGCAGGCCCCGGGTGTCGGCGCGGGCGAGGCCCTCGGGGTCGTCGAGCAGCGTCTCGTCGAGCATTGTGGCGTGACCTCCCGGTCCTGGTGTGTCGGTGCGGGGTTACGCCGGGCGGCGGGCCTCGTCGACCAGCAGGACGGGGATGTCGTCGCGGACGGGGTAGGCCAGGCCGCAGTCGCCGGAGGTGCAGGCGAGTTCGCGGGCGTCGACGTCCTCGCGCAGGGGGGCGTGGCAGGCGGGGCAGGCGAGGATTTCCAGGAGGCTGGCTTCGACGAGCGGCATGGTGTCGCGACTTCCTTCGGGTCGGTGCCCGTGGTGTCCGGGCGGGCCGTGCGGGTGCAAAGCGATGCGGTGCGTTGCGATGCGGTGCAGTCCGTGCGGGCGCTTCCCGGCCGTCGGGCCGGTTGGCCGTTTCAGCGTATCGCCGGGGCGTTCGCGGCGTGGGGATCACGTCCCGCTCGGGGTGCGCGCATTCCCGGCCCCCGTCGGGGCGCCGGGAACGCGCGGACGCGCGGGGCGCCTGACGCCCGGCGCCTCAGGCGCGGACGATGGCCAGCACCTCGTCGCGGACCTCGGCGACGAGGTCGGCGGTGCGGGCCTCGACGTTGAGGCGCAGCAGCGGCTCGGTGTTGGACGGGCGGAGGTTGAACCACCAGTCGCCGGAGGTGACGGTGAGGCCGTCCAGTTCGTCGATCGTGACGCCCGGGCGGTCGGCGTAGGCCGCGCGGACGGCGGCGGTGCGGCCGGCCTGGTCGTCGACGGCGGTGTTGATCTCGCCGGAGGCGGCGTACCGGTCGTACTCGGCGACGAGCGCGGACAGCGTTCCGTCCTGGCCGCCGAGGGCGGCGAGGACGTGGAGGGCGGCGAGCATGCCCGTGTCGGCGTTCCAGAAGTCCCGGAAGTAGTAGTGCGCGGAGTGCTCGCCGCCGAACACGGCGCCGGTGCGGGCCATTTCCTGCTTGATGAAGGAGTGGCCGACGCGGGTCCGCACGGGGGTGCCGCCGTGCTCCTTGACGACCTCGGGCACGGACCACGAGGTGATCAGGTTGTGGATGACGGCGGAGCCGGGGTGCTTGGCCAGCTCGCGCGCGGCGACCAGGGCGGTGATCGCGGAGGGCGGGACGGGCTCGCCGCGCTCGTCCACGACGAAGCAGCGGTCGGCGTCGCCGTCGAAGGCGATGCCGATGTCGGCGCCGGTCTCCCGGACCTTCTCCTGCAGGTCGACGATGTTCTTCGGGTCGAGCGGGTTCGCCTCGTGGTTGGGGAAGGTGCCGTCGAGCTCGAAGTACATCGGGACGAGGTCGAGGGGCAGCCCGTCGAAGACGGTCGGGACGGTGTGGCCGCCCATGCCGTTGCCGGCGTCCACGACGACCTTCAGCGGCCGGATCGCGGTGAGGTCGACGAGGGTGCGCAGGTGCGTGGCGTAGTCGCTCAGCAGGTCCTGCTGGGTGATCCCGCCGGGGGTGGCGTCGCTCGCCGGCAGGCCGGTCTCGGACCACTGCTCGACGAGTTCGCGGATCTCGGCGAGACCGGTCTCCTGGCCGACCGGCGCGGCGCCCGCGCGGCACATCTTGATGCCGTTGTACCGGGCGGGGTTGTGGCTGGCGGTGAACATCGCGCCGGGCAGGCCGAGCTTGCCGCTGGCGAAGTAGAGCTGGTCGGTCGAGCAGAGCCCGATCTCGGTGACCGACGCGCCGCGGGAGGCGGCGCCGCGGGCGAAGGCCCGGGACAGGCCGGGCGAGGAGGGCCGCATGTCGTGGCCGGTGACGATCGCGTCGGCTCCGGTCACGGTGACGAAGGCCGCGCCGAAGAGTTCGGCGAGCGGCTCGCCCCATTGGTCGGGGACGACTCCACGGACGTCGTACGCCTTCACGAGCTGGGAGAGGTCGGTCACCGCATGTGCTCCACTCTGTCCGGTTGCCGGTCATGGACTGCGGACCAAACCTACCGGGCATACCTGAACATCCGGACGAGGAGTACCCATCACGGTGGATCCGCTCCCGGACGGGGGTGGACCGGGTCAGGAGTCGGGCGAGCGCAGGACGCGCAGGTGGCCGCGCCGGGCGATCTCCATCGGGTCGCCGCCCCGGCCGCCGGCCGGCTTGCCGCCGTCGCGCTCCGGGGGGCGGGCGGCCTCGCGCACGGCGTTGGCGAGCGCCTCGAGGTCGTCACCGCTGGGGCGGCTGGGGCCGGTGTCGGTGGCGAGGCGCACGACCTCCCAGCCGCGCGGGGCGGTGAGGCGCTCGGAGTGCTCGGAGCACAGGTCGTAGCAGTGGGGTTCGGCGTAGGTCGCGAGGGGGCCGAGTACCGCGGTCGAGTCCGCGTAGACGTACGTCAGCGTCGCGACGGCGGGACGGCCACACGCGGTGCGCGAACAGCGACGTACAGGGCTCACGACGTTGGACGGTACCGCACTCTTGAGCGGGCCGCGACGACTCCCCGGGACACCACTCCGTCGTGTCGTCCCGGTTCGCCGGGATGGCCCGACCTGCGACCCGCGCCCCTGACCTGCGAAGGGCCGGAAATGCGCGACCCGACCGACGATGACAGCCGTCACCAAACCTGCCAAATGGCGTCAATTGACGGCAGCCGAGCAGTCACGGTTGGGGAATTGTGAGGACGACACCAGCGCGCGACCGTACATTCTGCGACATCGCGCCGGATGTCCGGTCCTCGTACCCCGTGGTGATGGCACCGGTCACGGGCCCGCATACCCGGGGCTCCCGGCGGCTACTCTCAGAGGTGATGGACACCCCTTCGCCCGCACCCCGCCAGCGCCGCCGCGACCGACACGGACGTGGCATGCGCGGCCCCATCGCGCCACCGCAGGTGCCGCTGGCGCTCAGCCGCGCCGACGCCTTCGACGACCTCGTACGGGACGCGGCCGACCGTCTGGAGCGCAGGTGGCCCCAACTGTCGGAGGTGGAGTTCGCCGTGCAGGAGGTGCCGTGGCCGCCCGGCGGGGCCGACGACGAGGCGGCCGGCGGGGCCGGGGCGTCCGAGGACGGGGTGCCGCTCGGGCGGCTGCTCGGTGGGCGCAAGGGCACCCCGCACCGGATCGTGGTGTACCGGCGGCCGGTGGAGATCCGGGCCAAGACCCGCGAGGAGCGCGCGCTGCTGGTGCACGACGTGGTCGTGGAGCAGGTGGCCGAGCTGCTGGGGCTCTCCCCGGAGAACGTCGACCCCCGCTACGGCGAGGGATAGCGCGCGGGGCAGGCAGGTCCTCGGAGGGCTTCCCCGACGACGGCACGGGCCCGGGGCGCAGTCTGCGCCCCGGGCCCGAGTCATCGGCGGATGAGGTCAGTTGAGGATCGAGAGGTCTTCCCGTGACGCCGGCACCGCCACCAGGCCGCGGTCGTCCGGCATCGCCTGGACGGTGAACATCGGGACACCGTCCCGCGGCAGCTCCAGCGTGCGTGAGGCGTAGACCGGGCCGCCGGAGGACGGCTCGACCGTGACCGCGTAGGTGCCCTTGCCCGCCGACGGGTCGGGCGGGGAGAGCACGACGGTCGTCCCGGCCTTGACCGAGAGCGTCTTGCCGACCGGCTCGCCGCCCGCGGTGGAGGCCGAGGTCGTGACCTTGACCGTGGCGTCCGAGGTGAGCGCGGTGAGGGCGAGGGTGGAGCCCTTGGTGCGGTTGTCGGCGACGGTGGCGCGGTCGCCGACGGGCGCGGTGGCGGGCAGGAACGCGGTCTCCTGGTCGGCGCCCTTGCCGCGGGCGATCCGCAGCGCCGCGACGACCGGCGCCGAGCCCGTGGTGCCGCTCGGGGTCAGGACGAGCGAGCCCGCCTCGCCCTTGGTGACGTCACCGAGGTCGACGGTGGTGGTCATGCCGCTCTTGACGTGGACGGTCTCGTGGCCGGCCGGGGTGATGTCGCCCGCGGAGGCCGCCAGCCGCAGCTTGAGGTCGGCGTCGTCCTCCCCGGTCGCGAAGACCACCAGCTGCACCGAGGTCGCGTCGGCCGGGATGCCCGGCATGACGAGGGTGTCGGAGGGGTCGGCGGACGCGGCGAGCCAGTCTCCGCCGGCCTTGCTGTCGATGGCCTCGACGGTGGCGCCGACCCGGCCGCTGCGGGCGCTGACGTGGAGGGTGAGGCCGCCGGTCTTCTCGGGGGTCAGGGTCGACAGCAGCACCGGGACGGAGGCGCCGGGCGGCACGGTGATGCCGTCGCCGGTGTCGGTCTTGATCTGGCCCTTGGGGCCGTAGAGCTCCAGGTCGACGACGGCCGCGTTGTCGTCGGGGTTGGTCAGGTGGACGTAGTCCTGACGGGTCGCGGCCGTGCTGACGGCCGGGAACCAGAACTCGCTGTCCGGCACCGCGCAGGAGGTGCCGAGCACGGCGCGGGCCGGTCCGGCGTCGATGACGGTGGTCTGCTGCACGGTCCAGCCGGGCGCCAGGGCGCCGTCGGCGGTGCCGATGAGGGCGGGGGCGCTGGTGCTCCCGGTGGTCGCGGTGACGGGTTTGCCCGCCTCCTTGAGGGGGGCGACCGGCTTGGGCTTGCCCTTGGGCGCCTTGCCGTCCTGGCCGGCGGCGGGCAGCAGGGCGGCGCTTCCGGCGCCGCCCGCCGCGCCGCCCTTCGGCGTGAACGACGTGTACGTCGTCGTCGCGAAGTCCGAGTCGGACGGGGCGGGGCAGGTCAGCGTCGACCGTTCGACGGGCAGCCGGGCCGCACTGGCGGCGGGCGCGGCTTCCGGGGTGCCCGCGCCGGTCAGGGTGGCGATGCCGGTGACGGCGGCGAGGGCGGCGGTGACGCCGATCAGGGAGAGGGCGCTGCGGTTCACTGCTGGTTGCTCCCGTCGCGGCGGTAGCCGTCCGAGTCGTACGCCGTCGGGTCGTAGGGCGTGTAGGACGGGTCGTAGGGCTGCTGCTCGTAACCCTGCTGGTCGTAGCCCTGCTGCTGCCCGTAGCCCGGCTGCTCCTCGTAGCCCTGCTGCTGCTCGTAGCCCGGCTGCGGATAGCCCTGCTGGGGCTGCTGCTCGCCGTAGCCGTAGGGGTCGTAGACCGGCTGCTGGTCCTGCTCCTGGGGCTGCTGGGCGGGCTGCTCGTAGCCGTAGGTGCTCTGGTAGTCGGCGGCCCACTGCTCCTGGCCGTACGGGTCGTTCTGCTGGGGCCCGGCGGCGTAGGGGTCGTACTCCGGGTACTCGGTGTACTCCGCGGCCTGCTCCTCGGGAGCGTCCTCCGGGTGCTCCGGTCCGTCCGGGTCGGCGTCGTCCGGCTCCGCCTCGGCGGCGGCGCGCAGCCTGCGGGCGCGGCGGCCGTCGCCGGTCGCCTGGGCCGGGATGTCGGCGGCCGCGGCTGCGGCGCCGGCCGGAACGGGCTCGGTCTCCGGCAGGTCGTCGTCGATCTCGCGGCGCCGCCCGGGCAGGGCCATGACGATCAGGACCAGGCCGAGGAAGCCCTGGACCCACACCCACACGATGTGGGTGAAGGGGTCGTCGTAGGTGAGGTCCAGGCGGCCTCCGCCGGCGGGCAGTTCGAAGCCCTGGGCCCAGCCGTCGACGGTGGTCGGGGTGAGCGCCCGGCCGTCGAGGGTGGCGTTCCAGCCGGGGGCGACGCTGTCCGCGAGGCGCAGCACGCGTCCCTCGGGACCGGCCGGGATCGTGGTGTGCGCCTCGACCTTGCCGGAGGCGACCATGACCGGCTGGGTGCTCGCACTGCCAGGGGCGGCGGTGTCACCGGAAGCGGCGGGCTTGGGGACGATCGTGAGCCGGGCGACGTCGTTGTCGACCCGCCACAGCGCACTGCCGTCGGCCTGGCTGAGCCGGGACAGGCCCGGGGTGCTGTCCAGGGTGCGGCCCACCTCGCGGGGGGCGCCCTGCTGGACGAGGACGTAGCGCACGGCGTAGCCGCCGAGCTGGGTTGCCTGGTCGGCGCCGGAACCGGCGACGAGGTTGGCGACGATCTTGTCCAGCCGGGTGTCGCCGCCCGCGGAGGCCGCGATCTCGGCGTCGCCGAGGCGCGCTCCGGCGCCGCGCACGAGGGCGTACGAGACACGGGCGGGCGTGCCCGACAGCACCAGGGTGCGGGCCTGGTCGCGGGTGGAGCCCTCCTCGGCGACGAAGGCCGGGACCTGCGTCGGGTCGCGTCGCTCCAAGGGGCCGTCGGCGCCGCCGGCCATCCAGCCGACCGCGGCGGACAGCGGGGCGAGGACGGCGGCCAGGGCGACGAGGGCGGCGGCGGGCTGGCGCCAGCCGAAGCCGGAGGCGGCGAGCCGTTCCTGTGCGTTCTCGGCGCCGACCGCGGCGGCGGCGAGCAGGGCGAGGCCGTACACGAGGGTGGCGGGCCCGGCCCACGCGGTGGTGTTGGCGGCGACCGCGAAGAGCAGGCCGGTCAGGGCGGCCACCCAGGCGCTGATGATGCTCAGCCGGCGCCCGGCGCGCAGCAGGGCGGCGAGCGCGGCCAGCACGATGCCGGCGAGCAGCCACCCGCCGGCCGCGCCGGGGCCGCCGGGGTTGACCAGGACGAGGTCGGTGGCGGATGCGGCGCGCGGGCCGTAGGGCAGGCCGGCCTCGTACAGGAAGCGCTTGGGCTGGGTGAGCAGGTCCAGCGACCAGGGCGCGAGCACCACCATGGGGGCGCCGAGGATCGCGACGGCCCGCATCGCCAGGGGCACGACGAGGTGTCCCTGGCCGCGCACGAGGCGCAGCGCGACCGAGACGACGACGAGCACCAGTGCGATGGGCCAGGTGACCGGGGTGAAGGCGGTGGTGAGCGTCAGCAGCAGCGCGAAGGCCCAGGCGGCACGCCAGCCGGGGCGCACGCCGCGGTCGACGGCGTCGCGGGACAGCCGCAGCCCCGCGGCGGAGACGGCGGCACGCGCCATCAGCGGCAGCACGATGGCCAGGACCGCGGTGCCGAGCCGGCCACCCGCCAGGGCGCCGGTCGCGGCGGGCAGGAAGGCGTACGCGACGGCCGCCCAGGCACGCAGCAGCCGGGACTCGACCAGCGGCCGGGAGGCGAAGTACGCGCTCAGCCCGGCGAGCGGGACGGAGGCCACCAGGAGCACGGTCAGGGCGAGGCCGGTGCTGCCGAACAGCACGTTCGACATGGTCGCCACGATCGCCAGGTACGGCGGCGCGCTCGCGGTGTTGCCGGTGCCGAGGGCGTGCCAGGCGCCGAGGTAGGAGCCCCACAGGTCGCCCGCCCGGTCCGGGGCGGGCAGCAGCGCGCCGCCGGACAGGGCGCCGCCGCCGAGGAGCTGGCGGCAGGCGATGAGGGAGAACAGCAGCAGGACCGCGAAGAGCATCGGCGCGGGCTGCCGGGCGATCCGCTTGAGCAGGGCGAACTGCTCGATCTCCAGGTACTCGCCGTCGTCGTCCCCGCCGCTGGGGCCGGAGTCGATGCCGCCGCCGTGGCGGCCGGCGGAGGTGGCGTCGGCCGCGGCGCGGCCGGAGATGTTGCTGACGACCTGTTCGACCGTCGCGCGCACGGTCGCACCGGGCGGCGGGAAGAGCGACCTCAGTTCGGACGCCTCGACGGCGGGCCGGGAGCGCTGCCTGCGGGCACTGAGGACGCGGCCGGGCCGCAGCAGCACCGACAGCAGGCCGGTGATCTCGTCGACGGCCTGCTTGGGGACCTTGCCGACGAGGTAGGCCAGCGTGCGCAGCACGGTGCCGAGCACCAGGCGCGCGAAGACGTAGGGCAGCAGGGCGCCGCGGGTGTTGGCCAGCAGGGTGTAGACGGCGCCGGCCTTGTCGACGCGGTGCGGGTCGACCGCGGAGCGGCCGGCGCAGTCGACGGGGCGGCGTTCGCGGGAGGCGGCCTCGGCGTGCCGCAGGACGGCGTCGGGCGCGATGAGGACGGTGTGGCCGGCGGACTGGGCGCGCCAGCAGAAGTCGACGTCGTCACGCATGAGGGGCAGCCGGCGGTCGAAGCCGCCGAGCTCCTCCCACACGTCGCGGCGCACGAGCATCCCGGCGCTGGACACCGAGAGCACCTGGCGCACCTGGTCGTGCTGGCCCTGGTCCTGCTCGCGGCGCTCCAGCCCGGTCCAGCGGCGGCCGCTGCGGGCGATGGAGACGCCGACCTCCAGGAGCTGGCGGCGGTCGTACCAGCTGCGCAGCTTGGGGCCGATGACACCGGCGGAGGGTGCGGAGTCGGCGACCTTCAGCAGGCTCCGCAGGGCGTCGGGGGCGGGCTCGCAGTCGTCGTGGAGCAGCCAGAGCCAGTGCACCGGCTCGCCGTGGGGCTGCTCGGGCTCGTCGTAGGCGTTGTCGTCCCAGGTGCGGGCGACCGGGTCCCAGCCGCTGCGGCGCTGCAGGTACGGCAGCTGCTCGGCGGTCATCGGCGGAGCGGCGCGGACGCACTCCTCGACGGCGGCGCCGAAGCCGCTGCGCCGGGCGAGGTGCAGGACGCGGTGGTCGCCGAGGGACTCGGCGAGCAGCCGGGCGGAGTCGTCGGCACTGCCGGTGTCGGCGGCGACGACGTCCTGGACCGGGCGGTCCTGGGAGACCAGGCCCGCGAGCGCGTTGGGCAACCACCGGGCACCGTCGTGGGCTACCAGCACGGCGGTGACGACGTGGCGCGGGAACTCCGGAGCCTGGGCGGCGTATTGAGTCCCGGCTGAACTGTTCACGGACATCGAGGTTCGGGCCCCGGTTCGCTGGACTTCGGACGACGCCTCAGGCGTCTCGGACGGGCCCCCACACTAACGGTTGCGGGAGGCCGCCCCTCCGGGTCCGGAGCACATATACGCACGAACGCGACGTGCCGGGCGTGGGCTCAGACGACGCCCTTCTTCAGGCGGCGCCGCTCGCGCTCGGACAGGCCGCCCCAGATGCCGAAGCGCTCGTCGTTGGCGAGGGCGTAGTCCAGGCAGTCGGAGCGGACCTCGCAGGCGAGGCAGACCTTCTTGGCCTCGCGGGTGGAACCGCCCTTCTCGGGGAAGAAGGACTCGGGATCGGTCTGCGCGCACAGCGCGCGCTCCTGCCACCCGAGCTCTTCGTCGGCCTCTTCGGCCAGCAACAGCTGGAACAGCTCGGTCATGCGCGCCCCTCGTCTGTTTTCGCTTCCCCGTGATGTTGCCGTTACCTGTGACGGTCGAACGACACGAGTGAAATTACAAGTGTGCCGATACGGGCCAGTCAAGCCGAGATCTGCTATTGGGCCCGTTATTCACCCTGCGGAACCAAGGACTGACGGAAAGTGTTCAAATCAGTCCAAACGTCCGCATACGTCAATCGTGATCGACGCCCCTGCGGAGCCGGCGATCACGATGAGATCACGAAAACACAACGACGTTTCCTGGGGAGACGTTCCTGCGTAGCCGTGTGGTTGCGTCCGCACCTTCCCGGGGCGGCCCCGCACAAACCTTTCACCTGGTCGAATAGCCGGATCAGGTGAAAGATTCGCGACAAACCGGATGTCAAGTTGACAGAGACCCGGAAGAGCCGGTGTGCTGGGGCGCATGCCAGTGACCCACGCGCCCTCCCGGATCCGCCGCCTCGGCGACTTCCGTCGTGCCGTGGAAGCTCACTGTCGCTGTTCCAGCTGTTGCCGCTGACGATCTTCATTCCCGGCCCGCACAGCCTCATGCGCCCTGCCTGACGCTCCTCACTTCCCGTAGGAACTCCCGCACCCATGAACAGCGACGTCTCGATCGCCGGCGACCCGCTCGCCGTCCCGCACCTGCTGCCGCCCGTCCCCGCCCATCCCGCCACGGTGGCGGAGTTCGCCGGGCTGGCCCGCCGTATCGCCGAGGACCGCGCCCACTGGGCGCCACGCGTGCGCTACGACGCCACCTCGCGCTGGTACGACCGGCTGCGCACCGGCCCCGGCTACGAGATCTGGCTGCTGAGCTGGGTCCCCGGCCAGGGCAGCGGGCTGCACGACCACGGCCGCTCCAGCGGCGTGCTGACCGTCCTGGAGGGCACGCTGACCGAGCGGGCGCTCGGCGGCAACGGCGAGGTGCGCCGTTCACTCTCCGAGGGCCACCAGCGCGTGTTCGCCCCCGGGTACGTCCACGAGGTCGTCAACGACTCCCTGGAACCGGCGGTCAGCCTGCACGTCTACTTCCCGGGTCTGACCGAGATGACGCCGTACGCCTGCACCTCCGGGGCCCCGGCCGTCGAGGGGACGTTCGCAGGCTGACAGGCGCGGCTGCCAGACTGTCCACATGCGAATCGTGGTACTGGCCGGTGGCATCGGGGGCGCCCGCTTCCTGCGCGGTCTCAAGGAAGCGGCGCCGGACGCGGACATCACCGTGATCGGCAACACCGGCGACGACATCCACCTGTTCGGGCTGAAGGTCTGCCCCGACCTCGACACCGTCATGTACACCCTGGGCGGCGGCATCCACGAAGGCCAGGGCTGGGGGCGCGCGGACGAGACCTTCGCCGTGAAGGAGGAACTCGCCGCGTACGGGGTCGGCCCCGAGTGGTTCGGTCTCGGCGACCGCGATTTCGCCACCCACATCGTGCGCACCCAGATGATCGGCGCCGGCTATCCGCTGAGCGCGGTCACCGAGGCGCTGTGCGCGCGGTGGAAGCCGGGCGTACGGCTCATCCCGATGACCGACGACCGCATCGAGACGCACGTCGTGATCGACGACCCGGACGGCGGGGGCGGCCGCAAGGCCGTGCACTTCCAGGAGTACTGGGTGCGGCTGCGGGCCTCCACCGAGGCCTACGCGGTGCTGCCGGTCGGCGCGGAGGGCGCGAAGCCGGCGCCCGGCGTGCTGGAGGCGATCGCCGAGGCGGACGTCGTCCTCTTCCCGCCGTCGAACCCGGTGGTGTCGGTCGGCACGATCCTGGCCGTGCCCGGCATCCGCGAGGCCATCGCCGAGGCGGGCGTGCCGGTCGTGGGCCTCTCCCCCATCGTCGGCGACGCCCCGGTGCGGGGCATGGCCGACAAGGTCCTGGCCGCCGTCGGCGTCGAGTCCACCGCCGCGGCGGTCGCCGCGCACTACGGCTCCGGTCTGCTGGACGGCTGGCTCGTCGACACCGTCGACGCGGGCACGGTGGACGAGGTCGAGGCGGCGGGCATCCGCTGCCGGGCCGTGCCGCTGATGATGACGGATCTCGAGGCCACCGCCGCGATGGCGCGCGAGGCGCTGACGCTGGCAGAGGAGGTCCGGGCGTGAGCAGTCCCGTGTCCTACCGGGTGTGGGCGGTCGGCGGGCTGCCGGAGATCACGGCCGGCGACGACCTGGCGAAGCTCGTCGCCACGGCCGCCGGCTACCTGGAGGACGGCGACGTCCTCGTCGTCACCTCGAAGATCGTCAGCAAGGCGGAGGGGCGCGTCGTCCACGCCGACGACCGCGAGGCCGCCATCGACGCGGAGACGGTCCGGCTGGTCGCCCGGCGCGGTCCGACGCGGATCGTGGAGACCCGGCACGGCTTCGTCATGGCGGCGGCGGGCGTCGACGCCTCCAACACGGCGCCGGGCACGGTGCTGCTGCTGCCCGAGGACCCGGACGCCTCCGCGCGGACCATCCGCGCGGGGGTGCGCGAGGCCCTCGGCGTCAACGTCGGCGTCGTCGTCACCGACACCTTCGGGCGCCCCTGGCGCCAGGGCCTCACCGACGTCGCCATCGGCGCGGCCGGGATCCGGGTCGTGGACGACCTGCGGGGCGCGACCGACTCCCACGGCAACGAACTCGCGGTCACCGTCACGGCGTTGGGCGACGAGCTGGCCGGGGCCGGCGACCTCGTCAAGGGCAAGGCGGGCGGCACCCCGGTGGCCGTGGTGCGCGGGCTGGAAAGTCTGGTGCTCCCGGCCGAGGAGAACGGCGACGGCGCCCGGGCGCTGCTGCGGCCGGCCGCCGAGGACATGTTCCGGCTGGGCACGTCGGAGGCGGTGCGCGAGGCCGTCTCCCTGCGCCGCACGATCCGCGACTTCTCCGACGCCCCCGTCGACGGGGACGCGGTGCGGCGGGCCGTGGCACTCGCCGTCACCGCCCCGGCCCCGCACCACACGACGCCGTGGCGGTTCGTGCTCCTGGAGACCGAGGCCGCCCGGGTGCGCCTCCTGGACGCGATGCGCGACGCCTGGATCGCCGACCTGCGCCGCGACGGCCGCAGCGAGGAGTCCGTCGCCAAGCGCGTACGGCGCGGCGACGTCCTGCGCCGGGCGCCCTACCTGGTCGTCCCGTGCCTGGTCGCCGACGGGGCGCACGACTACCCCGACCCCCGGCGGTCGGCGGCCGAACGCGAGATGTTCGTGGTCGCGATGGGCGCCGCGGTGGAGAACTTCCTGGTCGCCCTCGCCGGCGAGCAACTCGGCTCCGCCTGGGTGTCGTCCACGATGTTCTGCCGTGACGTGGTGCGCGGGGTGCTGGACCTGCCCGGCGACTGGGACCCGATGGGCGCGGTCGCCATCGGCCGCCCCGCCGCCGGCCCCAAGGAACGGCCCGCGCGGAGCGTGGAGGCGTTCATCGCGGTGCGCTAGGCGTCGCTCGTGACGCCGTCACCGGGGTGGCCGGTCCTGCCGAGGACGCCGGTGGCGCCGTCCCCGCGGCCCGCGGCAGTGGTGCTCCCGGCCGTGGATCGGGACGTGCACGGGGCACGGGTTCGGGGCGGGGCACGGCAGCGATTCCGGACGCGCGGGCAGACCGGCCCGGTTGAGCCGCCCGACCCCTACCGCCGGTGCGTCCAGCATGCCTTCACCGATGCGCCGGAAGCACTGGTGCCGTTGCCGTTCGCTCGTCGGGCGGCGTCGTCAACGGGTCCATGACCTCGGCTGCGTCCTGGGCGATCACGACGACGTGGGCGAATCTGCTCACCGGCGCAGTGTGCCGGGCGCGCGCGGCACCTCCGCAAGGGGTTTTCGCGGAGGCCGGCCGCGCGGGAAATCCGGTCGACGGACGGACGGGCGCGAGGGCAGGCTCCGGGCATGGAAGAACAGGTGTGGCCGCTGTACGCGCTCCGGATCACCACTCCACGACTGGAGTTGGGCCTGCCCGGGCTGGCGGGGCTCGCGGAACTGGCGGGCGTCGCCGCGGGCGGTGTCCACGACGAGGCCCGCATGCCCTTCACCGTCCCGTGGACCGACGCCAGTCCGCGCGAACGCGAGCAGGCCACGTTCCAGCACGTACTGGGGACGGTCGCGGAATGGCGGCCGGAGCACTGGACGCTGAGCCTGGCCGTGCGGTGCGAGGGAGAGGTCGTCGGGCGGCAGGACCTGTGCGCGGACGACTTCGCCGTCACCCGCGAGGCCCGGACGGGCTCGTGGCTGGGGCTGTCCCACCAGGGCAAGGGCATCGGCACGGAAATGCGGGCGGCGGTGCTGCACCTGGCTTTCGAAGGGCTCGGCGCACACTGCGTCACATCGGCGGCGATGACGGACAACGCGGCTTCCCGCCGGGTCTCCGACAAGCTCGGGTACCGGTTCGACGGCGTCCACGTGGCGGCCGTACGGGGCTCCGCCCGGACCCTGCACCGGCTCCGCCTGGACCGCGCGGACTGGGAGGCGCACCGGTCCGTGCCCGTCGGGATCCACGGGCTGGAGCGGTGCCGGGATCTCTTCGGGGCCGGGGACGGCGGCCGCTGAGGAGGCGGCCGCCCCCGCGCCTCCTTCCGCGTCCGGGACGACACGGCGCCCGGACCGGTCCTCGCGGACCGCACGGTACTCAGGGTGTCGTACCACTCGCATACCTCCGATTCGCGTCACCGCAGGTGGCTCGCGTCGCAAGGAGTGAGCAGCACGTCGGCCCGGACCGTCTTGCCCGGAGACCTGTCCACGACGTCCCACCCGTCCGCCAGTGCCTCCACCAGCAGCAGGCCGCGCCCTCCTTCCGACTCCGGGTCCGGGGCGGCGGCAGTCCGGCGCGGTATCCGTTCGTCGCGGGTGTCGCTGACCTCGACCCGCAGCCGCCGCGCGGTGAGGATCAGGCGGAGCTCGAAGCCGCGGCCCCGCACGCGGCCGTGGGTGACGGCGTTGGCCGCCAGTTCGGCGACGATCGCCGCGGCCCGGTCGGAGACGTCGCTGCCGCGGGGGATGCCCCACGCGTCGAGCCTGCGCAGCGTCAGACGGCGGGCGAGACGGGCCCCTGCGCGGGTGCCGTTGATCAGCTGCCGGAACTCGGCGGCGGGAGTGATGATTTCGGCGTTCACGTCACCGAGCGTGGCCGCCGCGCCCTACCCTGGCCAGCAACGGCGCCAGTACAGATCGTGCCTGTACGGATACGGTGCGTAGCCGGTACGGATACCCGGGGGAACGGGGTGCGCGTGGACGATGTCGTACGGGAGGAGCGCCCGCCGCCCGCGGAGGACGGGGACGCGGCGGCCGATCTGTTCCGGGCGCTCGGCAAGCAGGTGAAGCTCCTGCGCGAGCGGGCCGGGCTCACGCAGCGGGAACTGGACGAACGCCTGGGGTACGGGGAGGAGCAGATCTCCTCGCTGGAGCGCGGGCGCCGGGTCCCGCAGCCGGAGTTCCTGGCCGCGGCGGACGAACTCCTCGGCGCGGGCGGGCTGCTGCGGACCGCGACCGAGGACGTCGTCCGGGCCAGGGCGAAGACCCGCGTGCGGCACCCGGCGTGGTTCCGGGACTATGCGCGCCTGGAGGCGGAGGCGGTGGAGCTGCACTTCTACAGCAACCAGATCGTCCCGGGGTTGTTGCAGGCGGAGGAGTACGCGCGGGCCGTGTTCTCCATGCGCCGGCCGTTGCTGGACGAGGAGACGATCGAACGGCGGGTCACCGACCGCCTGTCACGGCAAACGGTCTTCGAGCGCTGGCCCGGTCCGGTCACGAGCTTCGTGATGGAGGAGGTCGTCCTTCAACGTCCCCTCGGCGGGCGGACCGTCCGGGCGGCACAGCTCGAACAGCTTCTGCGCATCGGCCGCCTGCGGACCGTGGAACTTCAGGTGATGCCGACCGACCGGGAGGAACACCCCAGCAACGACGGGGCTTTCACCTTGCTGAACCCGAAGGAGCGGCCGCAGGTGGCGTACACGGAAGTCCAGGGGTACAGCCGCCTCATCGTCGAACCCGAAGAGGTCCGGCTCATGGCCTCGCGATATGGCATCCTCCGGGCACGGGCTCTCACGCCAGGGGAGTCGCTGGCCCTGATCGAGAAGATGCTGGGAGAGCTATGAACGCGGAGACACTCGCCTGGTTCAAGAGCAGTCACAGTGGCGGCGAGGGCGGCGAATGCGTCGAGGTCGCCGTCGCGCCGGGGACCGTGCACGTCCGTGACTCCAAGGACCCGGACGGGCCCGCGCTGCACTTCACGTCCGCGGAATGGGCCGCCTTCGTCGGCTTCGCCGCCGGCTTCTAGACGGCGAAAACCTTCCGTCCGGGCGCGCGTTCCCTATCGCCCGGCCATCGGAAGGGCGTCACGTCCGCTCCGCTCCGGGTCGACGGGCGCGGGGAAGCCGAGCCGGTCCAGGAGGACGGCGAAGAGCTCCTCGGCGAACGTCTCCTTCGACCGCAGGACCTCCTCGACGGCCTCGGCCGTCACACCTTCCCCGAACCCGGCGGACCGGGCCCAGGCCAGGACCGCCCGGGCGGCGTCCGGGACGTCTGCCTCCAACTCGGCACGCGTCAGGGCCACCGCCGCCTCGAACTCCGCTGTGACGCAGTACTCACTGGTGTCGTCGACGTCGTCGGGGACGTGCGTCAGCAGGGCGGCCGCCGTCTTCAGGTTCAGCCAGACCTCCCAGCGTTCGGCGCCGGGTGCCAGCCCGATCACCCATGCCACATCGCTGTCGGAGACCGAGGCGACGCAGGCGGGTGCCCCGGTCCAGTGGACGACCTCGCGCAGGACTTCGTCCGGGTCGTCCAGCACCTCGGCATGGAACTCGGCCGTCTGCCAGCCTCCGGGCCGCGGCCGGAGGGCGACCGCGGAGTCGCGGTCGTCCCGCACCGCGTCGAACAGCGGTGTGTCCAGCAGCGGTCGCTCACTGCGAGCGACGATCAGATCGCGCGTGTACCCCATCGCGGCTCCCCTCGAAGTCCCTGTCCCGGCACACTACGACTGGCCACTGACAACGGCCGTCAGAGCGGAACGATGTTCCCCGGGGCCATGCGGGGGGCGCGGCGCGGGGGGCGACGGCCGGTCAGGAGGATGAGCCGGGCGGCGCGGTGGCGCTGGCCCGCGTAGGGCTCCAGGAGTTCCAGCATGGTGGCGTCGTCGGTGCGGTGGGCGCCGGTCAGGGCATAGCCGACGGTGTTCGGCAGGTGGAGGTCGCCGACCGTGACCGCGTCGGGATCGCCGTTGCTGCGCTGCAGGGTCTCGGCGGCGGTCCAGGGGCCGATGCCCGGGATCGCCTGCAGGCGCGCGAACGCCTCGGCGGGGCCGAGGCCTGTGGCCTGCTCCATGCGGGCGGCCGCGCGGGCGGCGCGCACGGCGGCGGCCGAGCGCTTGCCGTCGACGTTGGCGCGGTGCCACTCCCAGGAGGGGATCATGGCCCAGCCGCGGGCGTCCGGCATGACGCGCATGCGCAGTTCCTCGCCGGGGCCGGGGGCGGGCTCGCCGAAGCGCCACAGCAGGACGCGCCAGGAGCGGTAGGCCTCGTCGGAGGTGACCTTCTGCTCCAGGATCGCGGGCATCAGCGATTCCAGGACCAGGCCGGTACGGGTCAGGCGGAGCCCGGGGTTGCGGCGGTGGGCCTCGTGGACGACGCGGTGGCGGGCGGCGAACGCGCCGGGCTCGTCGGCGTCGCCGAGCAGTTCCGGCAGGCGGTCGAGCAGCCAGTCGGCGCCCGCGCCCCACGCCTGGGCCTCGACCTCGCCGCCGGCGGGGCGGGCGATGCGGAGGGTGCCCGGGCCCTCGGGGGTGCGCGACGCGCGGTAGACCGCGCCGTCGGAGCCCACCCGGAAGGCGGGATCGCCGGGCCCGCGGCGCAGGGGCCCGAGGGTCAGGCCCAGGTCCAGCGGGCCGCCCGGGGTCCACCGGCGGATCCGGCCCGGGGTGCGCGGGCCGGGCACGCGTGGCGTCGCGCCGCGGAGGAGTCGGGTCTGCTCGGGATGCACCCTCCGAGGGTACGCGCCGGGGCCGCGCGCTACTGGTCGGACGAGAAGCGCAGCGCCCCGTCCGGGATGACCGCTCCGCACCAGACCCGCGCGCCGTACCGCAGTTCGTTGTCCGCGCCGATGTGGGCCGCGTCGCCGATGACCGCGGTGTCCAGGACGGTGCGTTCGCCGATGACCGCGCCCGCGCCGATGAGGGAGTCGGTGATGATCGCGCCGGGCCGGACGACGGCGCCGGCGAGGACGGTACTGCCCTCCACGACCGCGCCGGAGCCGATCACCGCGCCGGCGGACACCGCGGTGCCGGCGGTGAGCTTGGCGTCGTCGGCGACGCGGGCGCCCTCCAGGACGAGGCGTTCGCCGCAGCGCCCCGGCACGGCCGGGGACGGGGCGCGGCCGAGGACGAGGTCGGCGGAGCCGCGCACGAAGGCGTGCGGGGTGCCGAGGTCGAGCCAGTACGTGGAGTCGACCATGCCCTGCAGGTGCGCGCCGGCGGCGAGCAGTCCGGGGAAGGTCTCCCGTTCGACGGAGACCGGGCGCCCGGCGGGGATGGAGTCGATGACGGAGCGGTTGAAGACGTAGGCGCCCGCGTTGATCTGGTCGGTGACGATCTCCTCGGGGGTCTCCGGCTTCTCCAGGAAGGCGGTGACGCGGCCGTCGGCGTCGGTCGGCACCAGCCCGTAGGCGCGCGGGTCGTCGACCCGGGTGAGGTGGAGGGAGACGTCGGCGCCGCTGCGGCGGTGGGTGGCGACCAATCCGGCGATGTCGAGGCCGGTGAGGATGTCGCCGTTGAAGATCAGGACGGGGTCGCCGGGCGCGGAGTCGAGGCGGTCCGCGACGTTGCGGATGGCGCCTCCGGTGCCCAGGGGCTCGTCCTCGGTGACGTACTCCAGGCGCAGTCCGAGGTCCGACCCGTTGCCGAACCAGGGCTCGAAGACCTCGGCGAGGTAGGAGGTGGCGAGAACGATGTGCTCCACGCCCGCGGCGCGGGCCCTGGCCAGTTGGTGGGTGAGGAAGGGGACGCCTGCCGCGGGGACCATCGGCTTGGGGGTGTGCACCGTCAGCGGCCGCAGCCGCGTGCCCTTGCCGCCGACCAAGAGGATCGCTTCAGTCACCTGTGTTGTCTCCGCTTCCTGGCGGGGCCGAACGTACGAGCGGCCAATCCTATGCGGGTCTCGTCGCGGCTCCCATCAGCGACCCTGGAGGGCCGCCGCCTTGCGGCGGATGTAGCCGAGATCGTCGTACAGCACCGTTCCTGGACATTCGGTCGCGAACCCGTCGCGGTGCCCGGAGATGGAGTTGAAGCTGACCCGGACACCCTTCCTGTACTTGTTGCTCCCTCCTGACAAGAGATATGCCGTACCGGCCGGATTGTGTCCGTAGATGCCGAGTTTCCAGGCGGCGAGCCGGGCGACCGCGTCCAGTGCCTCCTCGGAGGGCTCCGCGTCGCTGAACGTGCCGAGCACGGCGACGCCCATGCTGTCCGCGTTGAAGCCGAGGGTGTGCGCGCCGAACACGGCCTTGGCGACCCCGCCGCCCCGGCCCTCGTAGATGGTTCCGCACTTGTCGACGAGGAAGTTGTAGCCGATGTCGCGCCATCCGCTGCTGTTGATGTGGTAGCGGTAGATACTGCGGATGAGCGACGGCGCGTCAGAGCAGTCGTAGTCGTTGCCGGTGGCGCTGTGGTGCACGAACATCGCGTCGACCTGGTCGGTGAAGAGGAAGTCCTCGGTGCGCAGCGACTCGTCGGCGTGCCAGCCGGCCCGGGTGACGATGCGGGGGCGGGGGCCGATGTACGTGCGACCGGTGAGGGCCTCGGTCTCGGCCCGGGTGAGGGCGGGGACGACGGGGAGTTCGTCCTCGGTGCCCGAGGTGTCGGTCGGGTCGGTCGTCACGGGGGTCCCGGGCTCGTCGCCGGTGTCGCCCGTGTCCCCTGTACCCCCTGTGTCGCCGGGACGGCCCGTGGTGCCGCTGTCCGTCGGATCACCGGCGCCGCCCGGGGACCCGGTGTCCCCGGGCCGGTCCTGACTCCCCGGGCGCGCGGGGTCGTTGGCCGGTTCGTCCGTCGGATCGGGGGGCGTGACCGCGGGTACGGGGTCGGCGCCGGACGGCGGCGCGCCCGCGGTGGACGGCGCCGCCGAGGGCGCCCCCGGCGGATCGTCCCCCGGGTCGACCATGTCCAGCCGCAGCCCCTTGGGCAGTGCCGGCAGCGTGCCGCGCACGCCACCCGTCCGCTTGGGCACGACGCGCACCTCGACCCCGTCGCAGCGGCCGACCCACAGCGGGGCGGTGGCGCCGCGCACGCCCGACTCGGTCGCCTCCGGGGAACCCGCGTCGGGGGCGTCCTCGGAGTGCGACTCGATGTCCCGCCAGGCCGACCACGCACCGGTGCCGACGGCGCGGGTGCGCACCTGGACCGTGCCCTCCAGGTCGGTGCGGGCGTCTTCCCACGTGACGCCGAGCAGGGAGAAGGGCTTGACCGACCGCTCGGTGAGCCCTTCGGCCAGGGGCGAGCCGAGGGCGCGGCCGGAAGTCGCGAGCGGGGCCAGCATCAGGGTGTGGGTACTTCCCGACGGGGCGTCGGGAGCGGCGGCCCGGTACGGGGTGTGGATCGTCGCGGTGGCGCCGGAGGGCAGCGCGAGCGGGACGGCGAGAGCTGCCATGCACGCGCAGCCGACGGAAGTGGCAATAAAGGCACGCATGAGAAAAACACTTACATAAGCCCCAAAAACCCGCAGCCGGGATCTGACGGACGTTCCGATCCCGGCCGGCGGCCTGCCGCTCCCTCAGCAACGCCCGTGCGCAGGGCTCCTGACGTAGCCTGGGCCGCGTGACATCGACTGCCCGTACGCCCGCCGACCTGCTGCGTTCCGCGCTCGCGGCGGACCCCGCCCGCCCCCTGGTCACCTTCTACGACGACGCCACCGGCGAGCGCGTGGAACTGTCCGTCGCCACCTTCGGCAACTGGGTGGCGAAGACCGCCAACCTCATCCAGGACGAGCTCGGCGCCCAGCCGGGTGACCGGGCCGCGCTGCTGCTGCCCGCCCACTGGCAGACGGCGGTGTGGCTGCTCGCCTGCTTCTCCACCGGCGTGGTGGCGGTGCCCGGCGGGGATCCGGCCGGCGCCGACTTCGTGGTCTCCGGTCCCGAAACCCTGGAGGCGGCCCTGGCCTGCCCCGGCGAGCGGGTGGCGCTGGCGCTGCGCCCGCTGGGCGCGCGGTTCCCGCAGCCTCCGGCCGGGTTCGCGGACTACGCGGTGGAGGTGCCGACGCAGGGCGACCGCTTCACCCCCTACGCGCCCGTGGACCCCGGCGCCCCGGCGCTGGAGCTGCCCGGCGGCGAGGAGCTGACCGGCACCGGCGTGGTGGAGCGGGCGGCCGCCTCGGCGGCGTCGCTCGGCCTGACCGCCGGTTCCCGCCTGCTGTCGGGACGGCCCTACGGCGACTGGGACGGGCTCGCGGCCGGGCTGCTGGCGCCGCTGACGGCGGGCGGCTCGGTGGTGCTCTGCCGCCACCTGGACCAGCTGGCCGCCTCTGACCTGGACAAACGCCGGGAGAGCGAGCGCGTCACCCACATGGCGTAAGCAGGGGCCGGGGCCGCCGCTCCCGGGAGGCGGCCCCGCGGGATCCGCGAGATGCTGGACGGTCGAACGCACAAGTGAACAACTCCGCACAACCGAGTGCGGAATTGAACTGTCTGTACGGGTGAGAAGAAAGCCACACCATCCGAAGGACGGGACGTACGTGACCACGCCTGCCGATTCGCCGGAGTCGAAGGACACCTCTCCCGGCGCGGCGCCGCCGACCCGTCAGCGCCGCCGCCGGTGGCCGCGCGTCCTGGCCGGGGTGACCGCGCTGGCGGTGCTGTCCGGCGCGGGTGTCGCCTGGCACCTGTACCGGCAGCTTGACGGGAACATCCACACGGACACCGACACCTCGCGCGAGCTGCTGCGCGTCCAGTCCGAGCGGCCCAGCGCGCTGCCGCAGGCGACCTCCGCCGAGAACATCCTGCTGCTCGGCTCCGACAACCGGGGCGACGGCAACGGCAAGTACGGACAGGACACCGGCACCCAGCGCTCGGACACCGCCATCCTGCTGCACCTGGCCGCGGACCGGAAGACGGCGACGGCGGTCAGCCTGCCGCGCGACCTGATGGTGGACATCCCCTCCTGCCGGCGGCCCGACGGCAGCATGTCCAGGGCCCAGTTCGCCCAGTTCAACTGGGCGTTCGAGTTCGGCGGGGCGGCGTGCACGATCCGTACCGTCGAGAAGCTGACCGGGATCCGGGTCGACCACCATCTCGTCGTGGACTTCAGCGGGTTCAAGAAGATGGTCGACGCGGTCGGCGGCGTCGAGGTCTGCGTCCCGCACAAGGTGCACGACGAGGACGCGCACCTGGACCTGAAGGCCGGCCGCCAGGTGCTGCACGGCGAGGACGCCCTCGGCTACGTCCGCGCCCGCCACGGCATCGGCGACGGCAGCGACACCCAGCGCATCGACCGGCAGCAGGAGTTCCTGGCCTCGCTGGTGAAGAAGGTCGACAGCACCGGAGTGCTGCTCAACCCCACCAAGCTCTACCCGCTGCTGGACGCGGCGACCTCCTCCCTCACCGCCGACCCCGGGCTGGACTCGCTGCGCGAGCTGTACGACCTCACCCAGACCCTGCGCCGGACGCCCGCCGGGCAGGTGCGCTTCCTGACCGTGCCGCGCCGCCCCTGGGTCCAGGACCCGAACCGGGACGAACTCGTGCAGCCGGAGGCCAAGAAGCTCTTCACCACGCTGCGCGAGGACGGCACCGTGGCGGTGCAGGACGACGGCGCGAGCCCCCGGGCGAGCAACAGCCCCACGCCCGGCGGAACCACGTCCACCGCTTCCGCATCTCCCTCTGCGACCGGGGCCGCGACGGACGCCCCCTCCTACCGCGGAACGACCGCGGACCGCGATGTCTGCGGCGGCAGTGGGGATTGAACAGTTTGTCCAGTTGTAGGGACCGGAATTTGTCAGCTGCGCTCCTGGACGCTGAACTGTGGGGTTAGTGTGGGCGATCCGGCCTGACGCAGCGGCCGAGACGGAGGACTCGATCGACCGTGGACACGCAAGGCCGTAGGCAGCACGTCGACCCGGCGGACCAGTGGGTGTTCGATCCTGAGACGGGCAGCTACCAGCTGCGGCTGGACCCGGGAGTGCCCGCGGACCGCGCCGTTCCGTCCCAGGGCGGCCGTCGTCCCCAGCGCGACCCCCAGCAGGGCCGGCCCCGTCAGCAGGGGCCCGCCGGTCAGGGCGCCCAGCCCGGACGGGGCGGCCGGGAACAGCCTCCCGGGCCGCGCCGCCAGGCCCAGCGCGCGGGTCAGGGCGGACGGAGGGCCGCCGTCCCGGAGACCGCGGGCGGCCGCGCGGCGACCCGCGCCGGCCGGCGCAAGGCGCAGTCGCGCAAGTCGGGCCGGAAGAAGGCGCTGATCTGGACGGCCGGCACGCTCGGCCTGGTCGTGGTGGCCGCGAGCGTCGGCGTCTACGTCCTGTACCAGCAGCTCAACGGCAACATCAACACGGTGGACACCGGCATCGGCTCCAACGCCCCCACCAGCGACGGCCCGGTCAACATCCTCGTGATCGGCACCGACAGCCGGCAGGGCCTGAAGGGCAAGTACGGCGACTCGGCGAACATCGGCCACGCGGACACCACGATCCTCTTCCACGTGTCCAAGGACCGCTCCAACGCGACCGCGTTGAGCATCCCGCGCGACATCATCACCGACATCCCGGACTGCCCGACGAAGCAGGCGGACGGCTCCACGAAGCTCATCCCGGGCGAGGAGGGGGTCCGCTTCAACACCAGCCTGGGGCAGTACGGACGCGACCCGGGCTGCACGATGCGCACGGTCAAGGCGCTGACCGGGATCATGCCGGACCATTTCATGATGGCCAACTTCGACGCCGTCAAGGACCTCTCCACCGCGGTGGGCGGCGTCGAGGTGTGCCTGGCCAAGGACATCGACGACCCGGACTCGCACCTCAAGCTGCCGAAGGGCAGGCACAAGGTGCAGGGCGAGCAGGCGCTGGCGTTCGTCCGCACCCGCCACAGCGTCGGCTTCGGCGGCGACCTGAGCCGTATCCAGCTGCAGCAGCAGTTCCTGGGTTCGATGATGCGGGAGATGAAGTCGGGCGACACGCTCACCAGTCCTACGAAGCTGCTGAAGCTGGCGAACACCGCGACCAAGGCGCTCACCGTGGACACCGGCATCGGCAGCGTGACGAAGCTCGCCGACCTGGCCAAGGACCTGAGCCGGGTGAACACCAAGAACATCACTTTCGCCACCGTCCCGGTCATAGACAACCCGGCGGAGAAGGTGCACACGACCGTCGTCCTGGACAAGACCAGGGCGCCGCAGCTGTTCACCATGGTGCGCCAGGACATCTCGCTCACCGAGGTGAAGAAGAAGGAGAAGGACGCGGCCGCGGGCAAGCTCAAGGGCTTGAAGGCCGACGCGATCAACGTGCGGGTCGAGGTCTACAACGGCAGCGGGATCTTCGGCGCGGCCCAGGACACCGTCAGCTGGCTGCAGAACGCGCAGGGCGTCACCCGTTCCACCAACGGCGGCAACGCACCCGCCGACGCGCAGAAGACGACGCTGAAGTACGCCCCGAACCAGGCCGACCAGGCACGGCGGCTGGCCGACATGATGGGACTGCCCGCGTCCGCGCTGATCCCGGGCACACAGGACGCGGCACCGCGCGCGAACATGACGCTCACCCTCGGCAAGGACTTCACCGCCGCGGGGACGCCGATCACGGCGCCCACCAAGGCGCCCGAGGGCATCCAGAAGGTCGAGGCCGACGACAAGAGCGTCTGTGCCAAGTAGCCGGCACCGGCCCGCGAACGGCTGGAACACAACTACGGGGATTCGACGGGGCTTCAGGGGTGGGGACCAGACATGACCGACCGTGGCGTGCGCGATCTCGGGTGGGACGACAGCCTGTACGAGACTCGTCCGCAGCATGAGGCGGACGCGGCGCGCACGGGGCCCCCGGCGCCCGGTGCGCCGGACGGCGGCCGTGCGCAGCGCGCGGCGGGGACCCGCCGGCGGCGCGGGCGGCGCGCACTGCGCTGGACCGCGGTCGTCCTGGCCCTGCTGATACTCGGTACGGCGGGGGCCGGTTACGCGTACTACCAGCACTTGAGCCACAACATCCGCAAGGGCAAGCGCAACAGCGGCGCCAGCAACGTGCACAAGGCGCCCACCAACGCGCTCAACATCCTTCTGCTGGGCTCCGACAGCCGCAACACGGACGCCAACCTGAAGCTGGGCGGCGCCAAGTACACCCGCGGGGACAAACCGCGCGCCGACGTGATCATGCTTGTGCACGTCTCCGCCGACCGCAGCAACATGTCGGTGGTGAGCATCCCGCGCGACACCCGGGTGCCGATCCCGAAGTGCACCGACCCCAAGACCGGCGAGACGTTTCCCGCCACCACGCACGCGATCATCAACGAGAGCCTCACGCACGGCGGTCCGGGCTGCACGCTGGCCACCGTCCAGAACCTCACCGGGGTCTACATCGACCACTGGATGATGATCGACTTCGCGGGCGTGGTGAAGATGGCCGACGCCGTGGGCGGTGTGGAGGTGTGCGTGCGGCAGAACGTGTGGGACCACCCCACGCCGGACCAGCCCGGCGGCTCCGGCCTGAAGCTCAAGGCCGGCCGGCAGAAGATCTACGGCAAGACCGCGCTGCAGTGGCTGCGCACCCGGCACGCCTTCGAGAGCGACCTGGGCCGGGCCGAGGCCCAGCACATGTACATGAACTCGATGGTGCGGGAGCTGCGCTCGCAGAACGTCTTCACCGACAGCGGCCGGCTCCGGAACCTGGCGGAGGCGGCGACCAAGGCGCTGCAGGTCTCCGAGGAGATCGGCACCCCGAAGAAGCTGTACGACCTCGGCATGGAGCTCAAGAGCGTCCCGTCGAAGCGGATCACGATGCTCACGATGCCGCCGGCCACGGACCCGGAGAACGACCAGCACTACATCCCGGACGCGGTGAACGCGCCCAGGGTGTGGGCGAAGCTCGTGCACGACGTGCCGTTCGACGACAACGGCGCCAAGAAGCCCCCGAAGAAGCCCGCCGAGTCGGGACCGCCGGCACGTCCGGCCGCCGATATCCCAGTGGCCGTGGTCAACGGCACCGCCGGCGACAGCACGGGCACCCCCGTGAACGGCCGTGCGGGCGTCGTGGCGGGCCTCCTGGCCGGCCAGGGCTTCACGGGGGCCGTGAAGGCCGCCGAGGCGCAGCCGTCGGCCACCACCGCGATCGCCTACCCCGCCGCCCAGGGGGCCCAGGCCCGCTCGGACGCGCTCGCCGTGGCGAAGGCCCTCAAGCTGCCGGCCGGCCTTGTGAAGGAATCCTCACACGTTGCCTCCGTCACACTGGTCGTCGGCGCGGACTGGCGCGAGGGGACGGCCTACGCGGGCGGCGCCGATCCCGACGCGAAGCTCCCCGACAGCGCCGGCGCCCTTAACGGCTCGGACAAATCCACATGTATGCCGGTGTATGCGCCGTATCGGTGGCAGTAGGGAACGCCCCCTTCAGGGCAGGGGGCAATCGTTTTACATGACTGATAAGAATCGAAGGCCTGGACAGTTGCCGACGTTATGTATCGTGACCTCCAACCATCCGCGAGCATTTCTGTCGGACCCCACAGGGCTTTGACAGTCGCGCAGCTGGGAATCACCAACGGTCCGCGGGCGCCACGGCGCCGGAGCCGACCATGGTGACCAGCGCGCCATGGGAGGCCTGAATGCGCCACGGCAGCGCCCCTGGGGGGCTCAACGCCCCTTACGAACCTCATGAACCCGGGTGGGGCAACGCTCCGTACAGGGGCGGTGACGGGGCGCCGTACGTTCCGCAGCAGCCCTCGTACGGCGGCGGCTACCAACCGCAGCCACAACCCCAGCCGCAGGGGCAGGGGCAGCAGTACGCCCCCTACGACACGACGGCCTACCAGCCCTCGGCCTTCGACAACGAGGCGTACGAGCCGGACCCGTACGCCCCCGAGGAGGAGTACGAGGACGACGCCCCCGACACCGACTCGCGGACCGGCGGGCCGGGCGACGGTGGCGGCGACGGCACAGGGGGGCCCAACGGTCCGGGCCGGCGCGGCAACCGCCGTCGCAAAAAGGGCAAACGGCGCGCTCTGCGCTGGGTGGCGATCGTCACATCGCTCGCGATAGTCGGGTCGGCCGGCGCCGCCTGGGCCTACTACGAGCACCTGAACGCGAACATCCGCAAGGACGCTCTCAACCTCGGCGACAGCAAGGTCGACAAGAGCAAGGCCAACGCGGCCGGCCAGACCCCGCTGAACATCCTGCTGCTGGGCTCGGACAGCCGGGCCTCCAAGGAGAACCAGAAGCTCGGCGGCGCCAAGGCCGACGCGACGCGCAAGCCGCTGGCCGACGTCCAGATGCTGCTGCACGTCTCGGCCGACCGCAGCAACATGACCGTGGTCAGCATCCCGCGCGACACCCGCGTCACCATCCCCAAGTGCACCGACCCGGACGACGGCACCGTCTACCCCGAGACCAGCTCGGAGACGATCAACGCCAGCCTCGGGCACGGCGGTCCGGGCTGCACCGTGGCCACCTGGGAGAACCTGACCGGTATATCCATCGACCACTTCATGATGATCGACTTCGCCGGCGTGGTCTCCATGGCCGACGCGGTCGGCGGCGTCCCGGTCTGCGTCAAGAGCAACGTGTGGGACAAGAAGTCCGGGCTGAAGCTCACCGCCGGCGACCACGTCATCAAGGGCAAGCAGGCGCTGCAGTGGCTGCGCACCCGCCACGGCTTCGAGGACGGCAGCGACATCGGCCGCACCCACGCCCAGCACATGTACATGAACGCGATGGTGCGGCAGCTCAAGTCCGGTACGAAGCTCACCGACCCGGGAGCGCTGACCGGCCTCGCGGAGAGCGCCACGAAGGCGCTGACGGTCGACACCGGCCTCGGCACGGTCAAGAAGCTGTACGACATGGGCAACGACCTCAAGCGCGTCCCGACCGGCCGAATCACCATGACCACCATGCCGTGGGGTGCCGACCCGGAGAACCCGACCGCTCACGTGGTGCCGACACCGGCGGCCACCAAGCTCTTCACGCTGCTCCGCAACGACCAGGCGGTCGACGGCAAGGCGAGCAAGAAGAAGCCCCCGGCGAAGCCCGCCTCGACGGCCAGGCCCGACGCCAAGGCGGACATCCCCGTCACCGTCGAGAACGGCACCGGCACGGCCTCCCAGGCCGCCGTCCCCGGGCGGGCCAAGGCGATCTCCGAGCGGCTCGTCGCTCTCGGCTACACCCAGGCCGAGTCCGACAGCACGCCCCAGTCGCAGTCCGGCACCACGGTCACGTACCCGTCCGACGACCAGCAGGCGAACGCGAACGCCCTGGCGGTCGCGAAGTCGCTGGGCCTGCCGACGAGCGCGGTGAAGAAGTCCGCGTCGGCCTCCGGGATCACGCTGGTGGTCGGCGCCGACTGGACCACCGGCACGAGCTACCCGAAGGAGAGCTCGTCCGACACCAAGGAAGTGCTGGACAGCGCGAACGCGCTCAACGCCTCCGACAAGTCGGCGTGCATGAAGGTCAACCCGTACTACAACTGGTAGGACGCACGGGCCGGGCCCCGCGGGGCCCGGCCGCCGGCGCTACGCGTCGGAGTCGGCGGTCGCCCGCACCGCCGGGCGGCGGCTGGCGATGACCCTGCGGGCGAGCGAGCGCGGGCTGGTCAGGAAACCGAAGCCCCACGACATGTGCATGGTGGCCAGCGCCACCGGGACCTGGGCCCGCGCCGCGAGGGACAGCCCCTTGCCGGCGGGCAGCGAACCCAGCGCGATGGCGGCCAGGTAGCCACCGGGGACCACGAAGCCCAGCGGGGTGACGGCCACGCCGACGACGACGCCCGCCGCGATCGCCAGGACCGCGCCCGGGGCGGCCAGGTACCGCAGATTGACCGAGCCCTGGTGGTAGCGGGTGACGACGCGGCGCCACCGGCCGTAGTCCTTGTACTGCTTGGCCAGCGCCCGCACGCTCGGCCGCGGCCGGTAGGAGACGCGCAGTTCGGGCGAGAACCAGATCAGGCCGCCGGCCTCGCGGATGCGGTAGTTCAGCTCCCAGTCCTGGGCGCGGATGAACTCCTCGTTGTAGCCGCCCTGCTGCTCCAGCACCTCGCGGCGGAAGACGCCCAGGTAGACGGTGTCCGCGGGGGCCGCCTGGCCGCCGGTGTGGAAGGCCGCGTTGCCCACGCCGATCCGGGACGTCATGGCGGCGGCGACGGCGCGCTCCCAGTCGTTCTCGCCCTCGGCGTGCATGATGCCGCCGACGTTCGCGGCGCCGGTCTCCTCCAGCAGCCGCACGGCGGTCTCGATGTAGTCCGGGGAGAGCATGCCGTGCCCGTCGACGCGGACCACGACAGGATGCCGGGAGGCCTTGATGGCGGCGTTCAGGGCGGCGGGGGTGCGGCCCGTGGGGTTGGGCACGGTGTGCACCCTGGGGTCCTCGCGCACGAGCTCGGCGGCGATCTCGTCGGTGCGGTCCGTCGAGGGGCCGAGGGCGATGACGACCTCCAGCTCACCCGCGTAGTCCTGCTCCAGGATGTGCCGGACGGAAGCGCGCAGATGGCGCTCCTCGTCGAGCACGGGCATGATCACGGAGACGGCGGGCGGCAGGTGGGGGGTCGCAGCGTTCACAGCCGCACACGTTACCGCGAACGGATGACAGCGGTGTGCAGGCCCGGGCGAGGCTCATACCGTAGGACGGTATGACTGCTTAACGTGCCTTTATGACCGCCGCTCGCCGCCGCCAGCCGGCGCCCGCCGTCCGCCGGACCCCGGTGCGCCGCGGGATGCGCGTCCTCGGCGCGCTCTCGCTGGGCATCCTGACCGCCAGCGGGATCGGGCACGCCGTCGTCGCCCACATGGACAGCCGCCTCGCGCACGTGGACGCCCTCGGGGGCCCCAGGGAGCGCGCCGCCTCCACCAAGGGCACCAACTTCCTGATCGTCGGCACCGACCTGCGCCGCGGCCTGACCGCGGCCCAGCGCACCCGCTGGCATCTGGGGGGCCGGCCCTGCAACTGCGCGGACACGATGATGCTCGCGCACGTCTCCCGGGACGGCCGCAGGATCAGCGTGGTCGGCCTGCCGCGCGACACCTACGCCGAGCTCCCCCGCCCCGGCAGGCTGAAGTGGGCGTACGGCGACGGCGGCCCCGCGCTGACCGTCAGCGCCGTCGAGAAGCTGACCGGGCTGCCGGTCCACCACTACGCCGAGATCGACTTCGGGCGCTTCATGAAGGCGGTCGACCTGGTCGGCGGCGTCGACGTGTGCACCACCCGTCCGCTGAAGGACGGCTGGACCGGACTCTCGCTGCCCGCCGGCACCGTCCGCATGAACGGCGGGGCCGCGCTGCAGTACGTCCGCTCCGGCTACGGTCAGGACGCCATGGACCTGACGCGCATGGGCCGGCAGCAGCGCTTCCTGGCGGCCCTGGTGCGCCGGGTGACCGAGACCGGTCTGCTGCGCAACCCGGTCAAGCTCGAACAGGTCGCCGGGGCCGCGCTCGGCTCCGTGCGCACCGACCGGCAGACCACGCCGGACGATCTGATCTCTCTGCTCACCGGGCTGCGCGGCGGCTTCGGGGTGGGGTCGCTGGAGTTCGCGACCGTACCGGTGGAACCGACGCCCTTCCGGGTCCAGGGGGTCGGCACGACCGTGCGCTGGTCCGCCAAGGGCGCCGAGCGGCTCTTCGACGCCCTCCGCGAGGACCGGTCGCTCATCGGCCCGGCCGTCACCCCCGCGAGCGGCACGCCGGCGCCCTCGCGCAGCCCCGAGCAGGTCGACGTGCCGCCCGGCTCGATCCGCGTCCAGGTCAACAACGGCACGTCCGTGACCGGCCTCGGCGCCCGCGTCGACAAGGACCTGCGGGGTGCCGGTTTCCGGACCACGGGGATGCCCGGCAACACCACGCGGCACGACGCGGAGTACACGGTGATCCACTACGACCCCGGCTGGGACCGCTCCGCGGCCGCCCTCGGCACCGCGCTCCCCTACGCGGGCCTGCGGGCCGTGCCCGGGCTCGGGCCGGTGCTGCGGGTGATCGTGGGCGCCGACTACCGCGGCGTCACCCCGGTGCGGGCCGGGGAGCCCGCCCCGGCGCCCCAGCCGCAGCCGCAGCCGGTGGACATCAAGCCGGTGCGGGGCGACCGCATGCTGTGCGACTGACCGCGGTCAGTCGTCCAGGCCCTCGGCGGCCCGCTTCTCGCGCAGTTCCATGATCGCGCGGCGGCGGGCCAGCCGGTGCGTGCGCCGGATCTGGGCCTCCTGGTTGCGGCGGCGGTCGCGGTCGGTCTCCAGGAGCAGCTGCGGCACCGAGCGCGGCTTGCCCTCGGCGTCGACGGCGACGAAGACCAGGTAGGCGCTGGCCACCTGGGTGCCCGGCCCGGACTCGTTCCAGCGCTCGGCGACCACCCGCACGCCGACCTCCATGGAGGACCGGCCGGTCCAGTTGACCTGCGCCTGCACCTTGAGCAGGTCACCGACCCGCACCGGCTCCAGGAAGGCCATCTCGTCCATGGCGCCGGTCACCGCCGGGCCCTCGGAGTGGCGGCCGGCGACGGCCCCCGCCGCGTCGTCCACGAGCTTCATGACCACACCGCCGTGCACGGTGCCCAGGAGATTGGTGTCGTGGTGGGTCATGATGTGCGCCAGCGTGATCCGCGAGGCGGACGTCGGCTTGGCCGCGACGGGGTGCGGAGCGGGCTCTTCGAACATGGGCTCCACCCTAAGCACTGCCGCACGGCGCTCACCGCCCGGCACACCTTGCCCGGGACCAGGGCCGGGCGGATGCTGGCAAAGGGGGGTGTTCCTGCGAAATCCGCGATCCGAGCGTGACCCAGAGGTGAGCGCCATGGAGAAGACCTGGACGATCAAGCTGACCCTGGAGGAGGACGGCAACCGCACCGCCTGCACCGCGTCGCTGGCCGGCGACGGCGCCCCGGGAGTCGTGGGGCACGGGTACTCGCGCCGCAATCCGAGCGACGAGCCGGACCTGCGCATCGGCGAGGACGTGGCCGCGTCCCGGGCCTGTTCCAACCTGGCGCACGAACTGCTGGAGCAGGCCGCCGGGATGATCGAGACGCGTACCGACCTGCCCACCCACCTCACGGGATGAGGCGGCGCGGGCGCGTTGGGTCACGGAGAAGCGGCAGTCCTGTGACCTTTGCATCAGCTCTGCTGCAGAAGCGGAACCGACCTCCTGCTGGGCCCGCCGAACGGGCACACTGCCGTACATGAACGCATGGCCCGACGGCTGGTCCGACAACAACAGGAACCAGCGGCAGCAGCAGACGCCCGAGCCCCCGCTGCCCCCCGAGCTCTCCCCGCGCCGCGCGGCGACGGGCTCCGGCAGCGTTCCGCGCCAGCAGGGCTACGGCAGCCCGGCTCCCGCGCCCGCTCACGGGGGCGGCGGTTACGGCGGCGGATACGGGAACGGCGGTGACGGGGGCTCCTACGGGCCGCCCACGACCACCGGCCGGCCCCCGCGGCCGGGCAGCCGGGCGCGCCGGGTCAAGGTGACCCTGCTGGCGCTGGTGGTCGTCGTGCTGGCCTGGTCGATCGGCACCTACATATGGGCCGACGGCAAGGTGCGCCGCGAGGTCGACCTCGGCACGGTGATCGACCGCCCCGAGACCGGCAAGGGCACCAACTACCTGATCGTGGGCTCCGACAGCCGCGAGGGCCTGTCCGGCGACCAGAAGAAGCAGCTGCACACCGGCTCCGCCGCGGGCAAGCGCACGGACTCCATGATGATCCTGCACGTCGGCGACAACGGGAACTCGCTGATCTCGCTCCCCCGTGACTCCTACGTCACGATCCCGAGCTTCAAGGGCTCCGAGTCGGGCAAGACGTTCAAGTCCCCCGGCCAGAACAAGCTGAACGCCGCCTACTCGATCGACGGCCCGACACTGCTGGTGCGCACCGTCGAGTACAACACCGGCCTGCACATCGACCACTACGCGGAGATCGGCTTCGCCGGCTTCGCGAACATCGTGGACGCGGTCGGCGGCGTCGACCTGGACATCCCGCGCAACATCGACGACAAGAACTCCGGTCTGCACATCAAGAAGGGCCCCCAGACCCTCAACGGCGACGAGGCGCTCGCCTTCGTCCGCCAGCGCTACCAGGAGGCGGAGGGCGACCTCGGCCGGACCAAGAACCAGCAGAAGTTCCTGGCCGCCCTCGCGTCCCAGACCGCGACGCCGGGCACGGTGCTCAACCCCTTCAAGCTCTACCCGGTGATGGGCGCGGGCCTGGACACCCTGGTCGTCGACAAGGACATGAGCCTGTGGAACCTGGTCTCGATGTTCTGGGCGATGAAGGGCGTCAACGGCGGTGACGGCCTGTCGATGAACATGCCGACCGCCGGCTCGATCAACACCAGCGCGGGCAGCTCGCTCAAGTGGGACATGCCGAAGGTGAAGCAGCTGATCTCCGAGCTGAAGAACGACGAGAAGGTCACCGTCACCCCCGACTCGTGAGCCGGGGGTGACGGCAAAGGGCCGGGAAGCGGACGCTTCCCGGCCCTCACGGCGTACTGGCGCCGAGCCGGTCCAGGGAGTTGTTCGCGACGTAGTCGGCCATCGTGTCGTTGCGCATGGCCTCCCACAGCTGGGAGGTGCCGCTCTCGTCGAGCAGGACGACCGACTGGCCCTTGATCATGTCGAGCCCGCCGACCGGCGCGTTCATGAAGACCATGTCGGCCGCCCGGACCCCGCGCATGCTCCACATCAGGTCGCGCAGGTCACCGCCGGAGAGCCGGTCGTCGACGCTGACCACCCCGGTGACCTGGTCCAGCAGCTCCTTGGCCTTGAGCGGATTGCTCATCGTGGACCGGGTGAGCGTCTTGGCGATCACCGCGCGCAGGAACGCCTGCTGGCGGTGGGTGCGGTCCAGGTCGCCGCGGGGCAGGTGGTAACGCTCGCGCACGTAGGTCAGGGCCTGGTCGCCGTTCATGTGCCGGCCCGCGAGGTCGACGCCGCCGATGGCGTCGGTCAGGGTGCGGAAGCCGCTCCAGTCGATGACGGCGAGGTGGTCGACCTTGACGTCGGTCAGCCGCTGCACGGTGTCGATCAGCAGCGGCGGCCCTCCCCAGGAGAAGGCGGCGTTGAGCTTGGCCTTGCCGTTGCCGGGGACGGTGACCCAGCTGTCGCGGGGCAGCGAGACCACGTACGCGTGCCGGTGGTCGGCGGGCAGGTGGACCAGCATCATCGTGTCGCTGCGCTGGGCGCCGCGCTTCCACTCGGGCGCCTGCGCGTTCTCGCCGGTGGTGGGCAGGTCGGAGCGGGCGTCGACGCCCACCAGGAGGAACGTTTCACCGCCCTTGGCGGGGGCCGGCTGCTCGCTCTCGGGCACATTGGTCGGGAAGGCGTTCGGAATCCGGCTCACCTTGCCGGTGTAGTGGTCCACCGCCCACCACAGCGTCCCCGCCACCGCGAGCACGCCCGCCACCAGCAGCGTCAGCGCCCCCAGCAGCACCCGGCGGGCGCGCCGCCGCCGCTTGCGCCGGCGCGCGGCCTCGTCCCCCGGCGTTTCCTCAGCGGTCGTGTCCTTGTGACCGACCTGATCCGTCGTCGTCACGCCCCACCCCCACACTGTGCACCCGCTCCCCACGCGTGCGTAGGGGGCATTGTGGCGCGCGAAGGCCGTCCATGGCCATGCCCACGGCGTCCGTCCCGTCACACGGACACCACGGAGCGGCCCGATCCACCGCACCGGGCGGACGGGATGACGTCATCCCCCGCGGTTATGCTCGGCAGCACAGACCGGCCACCACCAGGGGAGGGAGCCTCCATGGCCCTCAAGCTCACCGTGATCGGCACCGGCTACCTGGGCGCCACGCACGCCGCCGCGATGGCGGAGCTGGGCTTCGAGGTGCTGGGGCTGGACATCGACCCCGCCAAGATCGAGATGCTGTCGACGGGCCGGGTCCCCATGTACGAGCCCGGTCTGGAGGAGCTCCTCGGCCGCCATGTCGCGGGTCTGCCCGGCGCCAGCGGCCGGCTGCGCTTCACCACCTCCTGGGAGGAGGTCGCCGCCTTCGGCGACGTCCACTTCGTCTGCGTCAACACCCCGCAGAAGCACGGCGAGTACGCCTGCGACATGAGCCACGTCGACTCCGCCTTCGACCTGCTCGCCCCGCACCTGACCCGGCCCGCCCTGGTCGTCGGCAAGTCCACGGTGCCGGTCGGCAGCGCGGCGCGGCTGGCCGGGAGGCTCGCCGAGCTCGCCCCGGCGGGCGACCAGGCGGAGCTGGCCTGGAACCCGGAGTTCCTGCGCGAGGGCTTCGCCGTCGAGGACACCCTGCACCCCGACCGGATCGTGGTCGGCGTCGCCTCCGAGCACGCCGAGAAGCTGCTGCGCGAGATCTACGCGACCCCGGTCTCCGAGGGCACGCCGTTCGTCGTCGCGGACTACCCGACCGCCGAGCTGGTGAAGACGGCGGCCAACGCCTTCCTCGCCACCAAGATCTCCTTCATCAACGCCATGGCCGAGGTCAGCGAGGCCGCCGGTGGCGACGTCATGAAGCTCGCGGAGGCCATCGGCCACGACGACCGGATCGGCAAGAAGTTCCTCCGGGCCGGCATCGGCTTCGGCGGCGGCTGCCTGCCCAAGGACATCCGGGCCTTCATGGCCCGCGCCGGCGAACTCGGCGCCGACCAGGCCCTGACGTTCCTGCGCGAAGTCGACTCGATCAACATGCGGCGCCGGTCCCACATGGTCGAACTGGCCCGCGAGGCCTGCGGCAGCGGCGGCTTCCTCGGCAAGCGCGTGGCGGTGCTCGGCGCGGCCTTCAAACCGGACTCCGACGACGTGCGGGACTCCCCCGCGCTCAACGTCGCCGGCCAGATCCACCTCCAGGGCGGCCAGGTCACCGTCTACGACCCCAAGGCGATGGACAACGCCCGCAGGCTCTTCCCCACGCTCGGCTACGCCTCCAGCGCCCTGGAGGCCGTACGCGGCGCCCAGGTCGTGCTGCACCTGACGGAGTGGCGGGAGTTCCGCGAGCTCGACACGGCGGCCCTGGGGGCCGTGGCGGGGCAGCGGCACATCATCGACGGCCGCAATGCGCTGCGCGCGGCGGTGTGGCGGGACGCGGGGTGGACGTTCCGGGCGATGGGGCGCCCCAACGCGTAGCCCTGCGAGCGGCACGCCGGTGCGGGGGTTGCTGTGCGGGCAGGTTTTCTCCCCGCCCGCCCTCCCCCCAGCCTTCGGCCGGGGTGCCCCCAACCCGGCGCGGTAAGTACGGGCGCTGCGTGCGTGTGGGGGTCGGTGCCGGGGCCGGGGTACGCCCCCAGCTACCGCCGGGAGGTGCCCTCAGCGGGGCACCCCGCCACACCCCCTCCCGGGCCGGCTGCGCGCCCTGACGGCCGGTGGGGGTTTCGGCCAGGCAACCGGGGTCACCCCGGACCGCCATCTCACCCCCCACCGGGGATCAGGCGCGACAACCTACCGAGGGGGCGGGGGAGGTGGGGGCACCCCCGGCCGAAGGTTGGGGGAGGGAGGGCGGGCGGGGAAAGACCCGCGCACACAAGCGTCAGTGGACGTCGCCCATGAGGGCGACGACCCGCTTGCGGTACGCGACGAACGCCGCCCCCGCCGCCAGCGCGACACCGCCCTGGATCGCGAACGACGTCTCCGACAGGAACGCGTCCCCGATGACCAGCTGCAGGATCGCCGCCACGCAGTCGCCCGCCGTCACGGCGAGGAACCACAGGCCCATCATCTGGCTGGCGTACTTGACCGGCGCCAGCTTGGTCGTGACCGACAGGCCCACCGGGGACAGGCAGAGCTCGGCGGCGGTCTGGATGAGGTAGACCACGGCCAGCCACAGCGGGGTGACCCTGACGTCGCCCGAGGCGGCGGCCTGGGCCAGCATCATCACGACGAACGAGGCGCCGATGCCGACGAGGCCGAGCGCGAACTTCACGGTCGTGCTGGGGTTCTTCCGGCCCAGCTTCACCCACAGCAGGGCGAAGACCGGCGCCAGGGCCATCACGAACAGCGGGTTCAGGGACTGGAACCAGCTCTCGGGGAAGTGGAAGCCCCACAGCTTCGACGAGGTGTGGTCGGAGGCGAAGACGGTCAGCGTCGAGCCGGACTGGTCGTAGATCATCCAGAACAGGGCGGCCACGACGAAGAACCAGATGTAGCCGGTCACCTTGGTCTTCTCGTCCGAGGTGAGCTCCTGGTCGCGGCGGATGCGCGTGAAGTAGTACGTCGGCAGCGCCAGGCCCAGCAGGGAGAGCGGCCACAGCACCCAGTTGATGGTGAAGTGGCCGGTGAAGGTGACCACGCCGTAGAAGACGACCGCGGCGGCCAGCCACAGCAGCGCCTTCTTCATCATCCCGGCGCGCTCGGCGGCGTCCAGCGGCGTGGGGACCACGCTGGAGACCGGCGCGAGGTGCTTGGTGCCCAGGAGGAACTGGGCGAGGCCGAGACCCATGCCGACGCCGGCGAGGGCGAAGCCCAGGTGCCAGTCGACGTTCTGGCCGACGGTGCCGATGACCAGCGGCGCGAGGAAGGCACCGAGGTTAATGCCGATGTAGAAGATCGTGAAGCCGCCGTCGCGGCGCGGGTCGTTCCGGTCCGGGTAGAGCTGGCCCACCATCGTGGAGATGTTGGACTTCAGCAGGCCGGAGCCGACCGCGATGAAGACCAGGCCGACGAAGAACGAGGCCGGGACCGGTACCGCCAGCAGGAAGTGGCCGATCATGATGATCGTGCCGCCGATGGCGACCGTGCGGCGCGGGCCCCACAGGCGGTCGGCGAACCAGCCGCCGGGCATGGCCAGCAGGTACACGGTGGCGGTGTAGACGCTGTAGATGGCGCCGGCGGTGGCGGCCTTCAGGCCGAGGCCGCCGTCCGCGACCGAGGCCGTCAGGTAGAGGACGAGCAATGCCCTCATGCCGTAGTAGCTGAAGCGCTCCCACGTCTCGGTCATGAAAAGTGTGGCCAGACCTCGAGGGTGGCCGAGGAAATTGCCGCCGGATCCGTGGTTCCGCGCGGCGAGGCCCTCAGTCAGGCTGGACGCCATGGTCTTTCCTTGCTGCTCGGGACGCGCTGCGCGAGCGGAGCGCGCCCGGTGGGGGGGTGACCGGCACCGGCGCGCGCGAACGCGCGCCGGGATCCACGGCCGCCGCCTTCACAGGCGCCGGCCCCGGCCGACAGGTCATTGACTGATGCTGGTGGGGACCAGCCCCGTCACAGAAGGGCCCCATGGCGCCGAAGTGAACACCAAAGGTCTCTTAGGGGAACTGTTACGGGCTTTTCGTTACTTTATGCCAGCCTCACATGTGTTATATGGGCCGACTTGAGACGCTCCTCACAGCACGTGCGGCCCGCCCGGCGTGCGGTTTCTCCGGGCGGACTACCATCAGCGCATGACCCGCGTACTGCTCGCCGAGGACGACGCATCCATCTCGGAACCGCTCGCACGCGCGCTGCGCCGCGAAGGGTACGAGGTCGAGGTGCGTGAGGACGGACCGGCGGCGCTCGAAGCCGCCCTGCTCGGCTCCTTCGATCTGTTGGTGCTCGACCTGGGACTGCCCGGAATGGACGGGCTCGAGGTGTGCAGGAGGCTGCGCACCGAAGGCCACGGATTCCCGGTGCTGGTGCTGACCGCCCGGGCCGACGAGGTGGACACGGTGGTCGGCCTCGACGCCGGCGCCGACGACTATGTGACCAAGCCCTTCCGGCTGGCCGAGCTGCTGGCCCGGGTGCGGGCCCTGCTGCGGCGCGGCACGGCCGAGGCCCAGCATCCCTCGACCCAGGGGGTGCGGATCGACGTCGAGTCGCACCGCGCCTGGATGGGCGACGAGGAATTGCAGCTCACGGCGAAGGAGTTCGACCTCCTGCGCGTACTGGTGCGGGACGCCGGGCGGGTGGTCACCCGTGAGCAGCTGATGCGCGAGGTGTGGGACACCACGTGGTGGTCCTCCACCAAGACGCTCGACATGCACATCTCGTGGCTGCGCAAGAAGCTCGGCGACGACGCGGCCGCCCCGCGGTACATCTCCACGGTCCGCGGCGTGGGCTTCCGGTTCGAGAAGAACTGACAAGAGCTGAGACGCTTCCACCATGCGCCGCCGTCTCATCCAGTCCACGCTCGCCGTGGTGCTCGTCGTCATCGCCGTCTTCGGCGTCTCCCTGGTGATCGTGGAGACCCGGACGATCGAGAACAGCGCCAGGGAGAGCGTGGACTCCGAGGCGGTCCGGCTGATCGGCATCGTCGAGAGCCGGATCATCGGCGACGAGCGGATCAGCCGCGAGGTGCTGTCCCAGCAGATCACGCCGGACCGCTACGCGCTGGTCAGGATCCCGGGCGAGTCCCCGATCGCCATCGGCACGCCACCGACGGGCAAGGTGATCTCCTCGCAGCAGAAGGGCGAGCACGGCGAGACCGTGGTCGTCCAGGAGTCGCGCAGCAAGGTCAGCCGGGAGATCGGCCGCACGCTGCTGATCATCCTCGCGGTGGCGCTGCTGGCGGTGCTGGCCGCGGTGGTGCTGGCGGTGCGGCAGGCGCGCCGGCTCGGCAGTCCGCTGACCGACCTGGCCGAGACCGCGGAACGGCTCGGCTCGGGCGATCCGCGGCCCCGGCACCGCCGCTACGGGGTGCCGGAGCTGGATCGGGTCGCCGACGTGCTGGACCGCAGCGCCGAGCGGATCGCCCGCATGCTGACCGCCGAGCGGCGACTGGCCGCGGACGCCTCCCACCAGCTGCGCACCCCGCTGACCGCGCTGTCGATGCGGCTGGAGGAGATCATCGCCACCGCGGACGACCAGGAGACGGTCAAGGAGGAGGCGACGATCGCGCTCGGCCAGGTCGAGCGGCTCACCGACGTCGTGCAGCGGCTGCTCACCAACGCGCGGGACCCGCGGACCGGTTCCGCGGTGGTCTTCGACATCGACGACGTGATCAAGCAGCAGGTGGAGGAGTGGCGCCCGGCCTACCGCAGCGCGGGGCGGGTCATCACCTCGGGTTCCGACCGGATGCGCGCGGTGGGCACACCGGGCGCGGTCGCGCAGGTGCTGGCCACCCTGCTGGAGAACGGGCTGATGCACGGCGCGGGCACGGTGGCCATCTCCACCCGCGTCACCGGCAACCAGGTGGTGGTCGAGGTGACGGACGAGGGCCAGGGCGTGCCGCCGGAACTGGGGGCCCGGGTCTTCGAGCGGACCGTCAGCGGGCGCAACTCCACGGGCATCGGTCTCGCGGTCGCACGGGACCTGGCCGAGGCGGACGGCGGCCGTCTGGAACTGCTGCAGCAGCGCCCGCCGGTCTTCGCGCTGTTCCTGGCCCGCCAGGAACCGCCGGTGTGACGTCCGGGCCGGCCGCTACCCGGCGCGGCCCAGCGGGGCGCCGGGGACCTCGTCGGCGGCCTCGTTCTCCGCACTGACCAGGAACGATGCCGCCTGCCGCACGGACCCGTGGCTCGGCAGCGCCTTGAAGACCCAGCTGCGGTAGGACCAGAACCGGAAGAGGGTCGCGACCCCGATGCCGAGGAACTTGAAGACGTTGCTCTGCAGCGGGCTGTCCCAGCCGAAGCCGTACGTCGCCATGTAGAGCAGGCCGTTCTCGATCACCAGGCCGATCGCGCTGAAGAGCAGGAACAGCCCCAGCTCGCGGGTGCGGCCGCTCTTGTCCCGGTCGCGGTAGGTGAAGTAGCGGAAGCCGACGTAGTTGAAGACGATGGCCACGACGGTCGCGATGACGCTGGCGCGCACCACCTGGAGGTCCGTGAGGTGCCGGACGAGGTTGAAGACGCCGATGTTGACCAGCACGCCCGCGGCACCGACGGCGCCGAACTTCGCGACCTCCCGCGCTATCCCGCGCAGGCGGTCGGTGAGCACCGCCGGCCGGGCGCTGTGCCCCGTCACTTCGCCCATGAGATCGCCCGGGTCCCGTCTGTCTTCGGTCAGAGGCCTTCATGCTAGCCGGGGGGCCACCGGGACAGGGGTCGGGGCGTCATTCGCACCCGGATATCCTGGTGACTGTGACATTCCCGGTAGTCGGCATGATCGGCGGCGGCCAGCTCGCCCGTATGACCCACGAGGCGGGCATCCCGCTCGGCATCAGATTCAAGCTCCTCAGTGACACGCCTGTGGACTCCGCGGCCCTGGTGGCGGGGGAGGTCGTGGTGGGCGACTACCGCGACCTCGAGACGCTGCGCGCGTTCGCGGCCGGCTGCGACGTGATCACCTTCGACCACGAGCACGTGCCCACCGAGCACCTGCGGGTCCTGGAGGCCGACGGCATCGCCGTCCGCCCCGGGCCGGAGGCCCTGGTGCACGCCCAGGACAAGGGCGTCATGCGGGCGAGGCTGGACGCCATCGGCGTGCCGTGCCCGCGGCACCGCATCGTGGCCGACCCGGCCGATGTGACGCGCTTCGCCGAGGAGGGCTCCGGTTACCCGGTGGTCCTCAAGACCGTGCGCGGCGGCTACGACGGCAAGGGTGTGTGGGTGGTCCGGGACGAGGCGGGGGCCGCCGAGCCGTTCCGGGCCGGTGTGCAGGTGCTCGCGGAGGAGAAGGTCGACTTCGCGCGGGAGCTGGCGGCCAATGTCGTACGGTCCCCGCACGGGCAGGCGGTCGCCTACCCGGTGGTGGAGTCGATCCAGGTCGACGGCGTGTGCGACACCGTGATCGCGCCCGCGCCCGACCTGCCCGAGCCGCTGTCGGCGCAGGCCCAGCAGCTGGCGCTGACCATCGCCAAGGAGCTGGGCGTCGTCGGTCACCTGGCCGTGGAGCTGTTCGAGACCCGGGACGGCCGGATCCTCGTCAACGAGCTGGCCATGCGCCCGCACAACAGCGGCCACTGGACCCAGGACGGCGCCGTGACCTCGCAGTTCGCCAACCACCTGCGGGCGGTGCTGGACCTGCCGCTCGGCGATCCGCGCCCGCGGCAGCCGTGGACGGTGATGGCCAACGTCCTCGGCGGCGACTACCCCGACATGTACCAGGGCTATCTGCACTGCATGGCCCGGGACCCGCAGCTGAAGATCCACATGTACGGCAAGGACGTGAAGCCCGGCCGCAAGGTCGGCCACGTCAACACCTACGGCGCCGACCTGGCCGACGTGCGCGAGCGCGCCCGGCACGCCGCCGACTACCTGCGAGGGACGATCACCGAATGAGCAGCCCCTTGATCGGCATCGTGATGGGTTCCGACTCCGACTGGCCGGTCATGGAGGCCGCGGCCCAGGCGCTGGACGAGTTCGAGGTCCGGTACGAGGTCGACGTCGTCTCCGCGCACCGCATGCCGCGCGAGATGGTCGCGTACGGCGAGCAGGCCGCCGGGCGCGGCCTCAAGGCGATCATCGCGGGCGCCGGGGGCGCCGCGCACCTGCCGGGGATGCTGGCCTCGGTGACGCCGCTGCCGGTGATCGGTGTGCCGGTGCCGCTGAAGTACCTGGACGGCATGGACTCGCTGCTGTCCATCGTGCAGATGCCGGCCGGCGTGCCGGTGGCCACGGTCTCGGTGGCCGGCGCGCGCAACGCGGGCCTGCTGGCGGTGCGGATGCTCGCCGCGCACGACGGTGAACTGCTGGAGCGGATGCGGCACTTCCAGGAGGAGCTGAACCAGCAGGCGACCGAGAAGGGCAAGCGTCTGCGTGCCAAGGTGGAGGGGTCGGCCGGCTTCGGTTTCGGAGGTAAGTAGTCATATGAGCCACATGGGTCACGCGGACGCCGAACTGCTCGCGCGGGCGCGGGAACTGCTCACCGCCCATCCGGTCGTGGACGGGCACAACGACCTCCCCTGGCGTCTGCGCGAGCAGGTGCGCTACGACCTCGACCGGCGGGACATCGCCGCCGACCAGTCGGCGCACCTGCACACCGACATCCCCCGGCTGCGGGCCGGGCGGGTCGGCGCCCAGTTCTGGTCGGTGTACGTGCGCAGCAGCCTCACCGGCGGGGACGCCGTCGCCGCCGTGCTGGAACAGGTCGACTGCGTACGCCGCCTGATCGAGCGCCACCCCGGCGACCTGCGGGCCGCGTTCACCGCCGACGACATGGAGTCCGCCCGCGCCGAAGGACGCATCGCCTCGCTGATGGGCGCCGAGGGCGGGCACTCCATCGCCAACTCCCTCGGTGTGCTGCGGACGTTGTACGCGCTGGGCGTGCGCTACATGACGCTGACCCACAACGACACCATCGACTGGGCGGACTCGGCCACCGACGAGCCCCGGCACGGCGGCCTGACCCGCTTCGGCGAGGAGGTGGTCCGCGAGATGAACCGCCTGGGCATGCTCGTCGACCTCTCGCACGTCTCGCCCGGCACCATGCGCGCGGCGCTGCGGGTCTCCGAGGCCCCGGTGCTGTTCTCGCACTCCTCCGCACGGGCGGTCTGCGACCACGTGCGCAACATCCCCGACGACGTCCTGGAGCGCCTGCCGGTCAACGGCGGGGTCGCCATGGCGACCTTCGTGCCCCAGTTCATCCTGCCCGCCGCGGCCGAGTGGATCGTCGGGGTCAACGCCGAGATGCGGGCGCACGGCCTGCATCCGCTGGACCAGACGCCCGAGGCGCTGGCGGTCCAGCGGGCCTACGAGGACGCCCACCCCCGGCCCGTCGCGACCATCGGCACCGTCGCCGACCACCTGGACCACATGCGCGAGGTCGCCGGCGTCGACCACATCGGCCTCGGCGGCGACTACGACGGGGTCTCCTTCCTCCCCGAAGGCCTCGGCGACGTGTCCGGCTACCCCCGGCTCGCCGCCGAACTGCTGCACCGCGGCTGGTCGGACGAGGACCTGGCGAAACTCGCGTGGCGCAACGCGGTACGCGTCCTGCGGGACGCGGAGTCGGTGGCGGCGGACCTGCGGGGCAAGCGGGGCCCGTCCAGCGCCTTGATCGACGAGCTGGACGGTGCCCCGGCCGCGGGCTGACGGCCGGACAAGCACGGCTCAGCGAAACGGGCGCGTCAGCGCGCCCGTGGATGGGGAAGGGGGAACGGCGCCGCGGCCGGGCTAAGCGGGAGCCGCCACCTCGGCCCAGACGGTCTTGCCCGGCTGTCCGTCGGTGTTGCGCAGCACGCCCCAGTCGAGGCACAGCCGCTGCACGATGAACATGCCGTGCCCGCCCGGCCGCCCGGCGCGGTGCGGGGTCCGCGGCGCGGGGTCGCCCACGCCTCCGTCGGCGACCTCCATGCGGAGCGACTTGGGCTGCCAGTGCAGCCGCAGTTCCTCGGGGCCGCCCGCGTGCAGGCAGGCGTTCGTCACCAGCTCGGAGACGACCAGCAGCACGTCCTCGGCCGCGGCTCTGCGATCGGCGGAGTCGGCCGGGAGCCAGCCCCAGTCGTGCAGGGCCTGCCGGGTGAAGTCACGTGCCAAGGGCACGACGCCCGGCATCCCCGACAGATGGAGTCTGCGCACCTGGGCCTCCCCCGGTCCGGTGGGCAGCGCGTCCGCGCCACCCGAGTCGCGGTCGTCCGCCGCAGGGGGCCGCGTGGTGCTCATCAGCGCCTCCACTCACCGATGTCCGCCAGTGTCAGAAGTGATCCCCAGGAAGTCTCCTGCCCGGCCCTCTCGGCGGAACACATACGGGTTGCCGGGCGAACGGGGCGTACCGTCACGGCCCCGCGGGGGACCGGCCCGACGATCACTCCTTGAGCGCGTCGTCCAACGTGGCATGCACGGTGAAGACGGCCTCGGCGCCGGTGATCGAGAAAACCTTGGCAACAGCCGGCCGCATCCCCGCCAGGTGCACGGAGCCCCCGGCCGCCTCGGCCTTCAGACGTGCGCCGAGCAGGACGTTCAATCCCGTGGAGTCGCAGAACTCCAGGCCGGTGCAGTCCACGACGAGCCTGCTGTAGCCGTCATCGACGAGCTGGTCCAGCGGCTCGCGCAGCAGGTCGGCCGTGTGGTGATCGAGCTCACCAGCAGGCGCGACGACCGCACTCGTGCCCGACCGGCTCACAGCGACACGCAGCCGGTCACGGCCGGTCGTACCGACCATCTCGCGGTCCATGCGCACTCCTCCCGGATGAATAGGCCCAGCGCATCTCGCACCCTACGCGCTTTCCTGACCTCGGTGGTAGTCACGACGGGAGACAGCGGCCCCCGCACAGAACCGATCGATCCAGTTTGCAATAACCGCGCCGAACGGGGTAGGCGTGGAGTGTGGGCTGAATTCCTGGTTCCGCATGCCCCCGTCACCGCACCGAGGGAGGAGAGCATGGCATCCCGGCTCGACGCGCGCGACGCGTCGGCGACAACGGAGACCACCGTTCACAAGGAGTACGGGACCCCGGAGGGCCTGGAGGACCTGCCGGAGATCCCGCCCTACGACGAGGTCGGTCCGGTGGACGCTCGGGCCCTGTCCAAGACGCTCTTCCAGCGACTGGAGACGCTGGAGGAGGGCACGCACGAGTACAGCTACGTGCGCAACACCCTGGTCGAGCTCAACCTCGCCCTGGTGAAGTTCGCGGCGTCCCGGTTCCGCTCCCGCAGCGAGCCGGTCGAGGACATCGTCCAGGTCGGCACGATCGGGCTGATCAAGGCCATCGACCGCTTCGAGATGAGCCGCGGCGTCGAGTTCCCGACCTTCGCGATGCCGACGATCATCGGCGAGATCAAACGTTTCTTCCGTGACACCTCCTGGTCCGTGCGCGTCCCGCGCCGGCTGCAGGAGCTGCGCCTGGACCTGGCCAAGGCCGGTGACGAGCTGGCCCAGAAGCTGGACCGGGCGCCGACCGTCGCGGAACTCGCCGAGCGGCTGCAGATCAGCGAGACCGAGGTCGTCGAGGGCATGAGCGCCAGCAACGCGTACACCGCGAGCTCGCTGGACGCCCAGCCCGAGGAGGACGACTCCGAGGGCGCGCTCGCCGACCGGATCGGCTACGAGGACCACGGTCTGGAGGGGATCGAGTACGTGGAGTCCCTCAAGCCGCTGATCGCCGAGCTGCCCGCCCGCGACCGGCAGATCCTCTCGCTGCGCTTCGTGGGCAACATGACGCAGTCGGAGATCGGCCAGGAGCTGGGCATCTCGCAGATGCACGTCTCCCGGCTGCTGACCCGTACGCTCGGGCGCCTCCGGCGCGGGCTGCTCGTGGAGGAGTGACCTTTCGCGCCGCGCGCTCTTCCCCTCCGGGGACGGCCCCCGCGCCTCGCACCAGGTGCGGGGGCCGTCCCTGTTGCGGGGGGTTGCTGTGCGAGCAGGTTTTTCCCCCGCCCGCCCGCCCGGGTGCCCCGTGAAGTCACGCGCCCCGGCGCGCGTGTGGAGTGGGCCGGGTGCGGGGCCTCCGGGGCTGCACGTCCTGGACTGGGATATTTACGCGCGTTTCCAGCACTTGCTCATCCCGTCCCTGCCCGGATGGTGCGCACAAATATCCCGCAGCGTCCAGAACATCCACCCTCCCCCAGCCTCCGGCCGGGGGTGCCCCCAACTCCCCCGCCCCCTCCGTCTCGTATCGCGCCTGATCCCCGGTGGGGGTATGGGGGCGGTCCGGGTGACCCCGGTTGCCTGAATCCCCCCGGTGTGTGGGCGGTGACGGCTGCGCCCTCGGACGGCGCCGCGCCAACGGTGGCCCGAGCACGGTGCCGCCTCTACTCCCCCCACCGGGGATCAGGCGCATGACGAAACGGAGGGGGCGGGGGAGTTGGGGGCACCCCCGGCCGGAGGCTGGGGGAGGGTGGGCGTTCTGGACTGTGGAGCATATTTGGGTGCACAACCCGGGGTGATCAGTTGAGAGCGCCCGAGGCACCGAAATGTGCTGTCCAGAATGCCCAGCCCCGGAGGCCCCGCACCCGGCCCCCACGAAACGCGCGCCGGGGTCACTGACTTCACAGGGCCGGGGGCACCCCCGGCCGAAGGTTGGGGGAGGGCGGGAGGGCGGGGAAAAAACCTACCCGGACCGCCAGCGCAGCGTCACGCGGCCGACACCCGCACCCCCCGCCGCCACACGGCGGAAACCAGCGGCACCCCCGGCCGGTACGCAAGATGAACATGCGAAGGCGCATCCAGCAGCACCAGATCCGCCCGCGCCCCCGGCGCCAGGTGCCCGACGTCCTCGCGCCGCAGGGCCCGCGCCCCGCCCCACGTGGCCGCCCGCACCGCCTCGTCCGGGGTCATCCCCATGTCACGCACGGCCACGGCCACGCAGAACGGCATCGAGCTGGTGAAGGAGGAGCCGGGGTTGCAGTCCGTGGACAGCGCGACCGTGACCCCCGCGTCGAGCAGCCGGCGGGCATCGGGGTAGACCGCGCGGGTGGAGAACTCGGCGCCGGGCAGCAGGGTGGCCACCGTGCGGCCGCTCGCGAGGGCGTCGACGTCGGCGTCGGTGAGGTGCGTGCAGTGGTCGGCCGAGGCCGCGTCCAGTTCCACGGCGAGCCGCACACCGGGGCCGTGACCGAGCTGGTTGGCGTGGACGCGCGGGACCAGGCCGCGGGCGGCGCCCGCGGTCAGGATCGCGCGGGCCTGGTCGCCGTCGAACGCGCCGCGCTCGCAGAAGACGTCGACCCAACGCGCGTACGGGGCACAGGCGTCGAGCATCGGGCCGGTGACGAGGTCGACGTACCCGGCCGGGTCGTCGGCGTACTCGGGGGCGACGATGTGCGCGCCCAGGTACGTGACCTCGTCGGCGTGGTCGCCGGCGATGCGCAGCGCGCGGGCCTCGTCGTGCGGGGTGAGGCCGTAGCCGGACTTGGTCTCGATGGTCGTGGTGCCCTGGCGCAGCGCCTCGGCGACGTAGCGGGCGACGTTGGCGTGCAGTTCCTCGTCGCTCGCGGCGCGGGTGGCGGCGACGGTGGTGCGGATACCGCCCGCGGTGTACGCCTGGCCGGACATGCGGGCGTTGAACTCGCGGGTGCGGTCGCCGGCGAAGACCAGGTGCGAGTGGGAGTCGACGAAGCCGGGGAGCACGGCCCGTCCGGCCGCGTCGTACGCCTCGTCGGCGGCGGGCGCCTGCGCGCTGGGGCCGACCCAGGCGACGTGCTCCCCGTCGATGACGACGGCGGCGTCCTCCAGCAGCCCGAGCGGCCCCTCGCCGAGCGCCGGGTCGTTGGTGACCAGGCTTCCGATGCCGGTGATGACGCTGCTGCTCATGACGGGTTTCCTTCATCGGCGAGTTCGGCGGTGCCGGCGGAGAGGTCCGCGATCGCGGCGCGGAGCGCGCCGCCCACGTCGCGCACGAACTGGTGCGAACCGTCGCGGACGATGTGGCGGCCGCCGACCACGGTGTGCCGGACGTCGGCGTTGGTGGCGGCGAAGACCGCCGTCTCCGCGCCGAGCCCGGGCGGCGGGCCCGCGGTGCGGGCGGAGTCCAGGGCGACGGTGGTGAAGTCCGCGAGCGCGCCCGGCTCCAGCCGGCCGCCGTCCGGCCAGCCGAGGCAGGCGTGACCGTCGGCGGTGGCCGCGCCCAGGAGCGCGGCGGCCGTCCAGTGGCCGCGGGTGCGGGTGCGCAGGCGCTCGTCGAGCTCCATCGCGCGCGCCTCCTCGAACAGGTCGATCACCGCGTGGCTGTCGCTGCCGAGGCTGAGCGGGCTGCCCGCCTCCTGCAGCGCCCGGGCGGGGCCGATGCCGTCGGCGAGATCGCGTTCGGTGGTGGGGCACATGCAGATCGTCGTGCCGGAGCCGCCGAGCAGCGCGATGTCCTCGGCGGTGAGATGCGTGGCGTGCACGGCCGAGGTGCGCGGGCCGAGCACGCCGTGGTCGGCGAGCAGCCGGGTGGGGGTGACACCGTGCGCGGCCTGGCACGCCTCGTTCTCCGCGGGCTGCTCCGACAGGTGCACGTGCAGTGGGGCCTCCCGCTCCCGCGCCCAGCGCGCGACGGTGCCCAACTCCCCCGCGGGGACCGCCCGCACCGAGTGCACGGCGGCACCGATCCGGACGTGCGGGCCGTCGCTCAGGGCGGACGCGCGCTCGGCCCAGGCTTCCGCGTCGCCGTCGCTGAAGCGCAGTTGGTGCGGCTCGGGGGCGGCGCCGAAGCCCGAGGACAGGTAGACGGTGTCCAGGAGCGTGATGCGGATGCCGGCCTCGTGGGCGGCGGCGATCAGCGCCTCCCCCATCGCGTTGGGGTCGGCGTAGGGCGCGCCCCCGGGCCGGTGGTGGACGTAGTGGAACTCGCCGACGCAGGTGATGCCGGCCAGTGCCATCTCCGCGTACACCGCCTTGGCGAGGGCGAAGTAGTTCTCCGGCGTGAGCCGCCCGGCGACCGCGTACATCACCTCCCGCCAGGTCCAGAACGTGCCCGCGCCCGCCTGCACGGTGCCGCGCAGCGCCCGGTGGAAGGCGTGGCTGTGGGCGTTGGCCAGGCCCGGCAGGGTCAGCCCGGGCAGCGTGATCGCGCCCACCGGTGGAGCCGGGACGTCGGTGCGCACCGCGCCGATCCGGCCCTCGGCGGTGGTCTCCACGACCACGCCCGGGGTCACCCGGCCGCCGGTCCAGGCGTACTCGGCCCAATAGCTCTGCGGGGTCAGTGACACGCCAGGCCCTCCAGTACGTCGGCGAGTGCGGTCACCCCGGCCAGGCAGTCGTCCTCGGTCGCGGTCTCCGCCGGGGAGTGCGAGACCCCGGTGGGGTTCCGTACGAACAGCATGGCGGTCGGGACCGCCTCGGAGAGGATGCCGGCGTCGTGTCCCGCGCCGGTCGGCAGCACGGGCACCGTCCCCCCGCCGTCGGCGGTGGTACTCCCGCCGAGCAGCTTGGCGAGCCCGTCGCGCAGGTCGTGGGCGAACTCCACGACCGGGGTGAACGACTCGCGGGTCACGCTGACCGCGACGCCGTCGCGCTCACCCTGCTCCACCGCGGCGTGCTCGATCTCCGCGACGAGTCCGGCGAGGGTCGCCTCGTCGGGCGCGCGGGAGTCCAGCCATCCGCGGACCAGGGAGGCGATGGCGTTGACACCGTTCGGCTCGACACCGACCTTGCCGAAAGTGGCCAGCGCCCCGGCGAGCCGGGCCCTCTCGCGGGCCGCGAGCACGGTGCCGGCGTACGTCAGCATCGGATCGTGGCGGTCGTCCAGGCGGGTGGTGCCCGCGTGGTTGGCCTCGCCGTGGAAGTCGAACCGCCAGCGGCCGTGCGGCCAGATCGCCGAGGCGACGCCCACCGCGTGCGGCGTGTCGGCGAGCGCCCGGCCCTGCTCGACGTGGAGTTCGACGAACGCGCCGATCCGGGCGAGGCGTTCGGGGTCGGGGCCGATCGCCTCCGGGTCGTACCCGGCGCGTTCCATGGCCTGCGCGAGGGTGACGCCGTCGCCGTCGCGCAGTGCCCGCGCCTTCTGCGCGGTGAGCTGCCCGGCGGTGAGCCGGGAGCCGACGCACGCCAGCCCGAAGCGGGCGCCCTCCTCGTCGCCGAAGTTGACGATCGCCAGCGGCTTCGCCGGGCGGGCGCCCCGGGCGCGCAGTTCGTCCAGGGCCGCCAAGGACGACACCACGCCGAGCGGTCCGTCGAAGGCGCCGCCGTCCGGGACCGAGTCCAGGTGCGAACCGGTGACGACGGCGTCCCCCGCGGCGGGGTCGCCGAGCCAGGCCCACTGGTTGCCGTTGCGGTCCACCTCGTACGCCAGGCCGCGGCTCTCCGCCTGCGCCTGGAACCAGGCGCGGCAGTCGGTGTCCGCGCCGGTCCAGGCGTAGCGGCGGTAGCCGCCGGAGCCGGAGTCGCGGCCGATCGGCCGCAACTCCGTCCACATCTCGTGGAACGAGGCGATCACGCCTCCCCGCCTTCCGCGCCCTCGCGCATCGGGACGCGCACGCCGCGCTCGGCCGCGACCTCCTCCGCACGGTCGTAGCCCGCGTCCACGTGCCGGATGACGCCCATGCCCGGGTCGTTGGTGAGCACGCGGCGGATCTTCTCGCCCGCCAGCTTGGTGCCGTCGGCGACGGTGACCTGGCCGGCGTGGATGGAGCGGCCGATGCCGACGCCGCCGCCGTGGTGGATGGAGACCCAGGACGCGCCGGAGGCCACGTTGACCATGGCGTTGAGCAGCGGCCAGTCGGCGATCGCGTCGGAGCCGTCGAGCATGGCCTCGGTCTCGCGGTACGGGGAGGCGACGGAGCCCGCGTCGAGGTGGTCGCGGCCGATGACCACCGGGGCGGCCAGGGTGCCGTCGGCGACCATCTCGTTGAAGCGCTCGCCGGCCTTGTCGCGCTCGCCGTAGCCGAGCCAGCAGATCCGGGCGGGCAGGCCCTGGAAGTGGACGCGCTCGCCGGCCATCTTGATCCAGCGGGCCAGGGACTCGTTCTCCGGGAAGAGTTCCAGGATCGCCTTGTCGGTCTTGGCGATGTCGGCCGGGTCACCGGACAGCGCGGCCCAGCGGAAGGGGCCCTTGCCCTCGCAGAACAGCGGGCGGATGTAGGCGGGGACGAAACCGGGGAAGGCGAACGCGCGCTCGTACCCGGCGAGTTGCGCCTCGCCGCGGATGGAGTTGCCGTAGTCGAAGACCTCGGCGCCGGCGTCCTGGAAGCCGACCATCGCCTCGACGTGCTTGGCCATCGCCTCGCGGGCCCGCTGGGTGAACTCGGCGGGCTTCTCGGCGGCGTAGGAGGCCATGTCCTCGAAGTCGACACCGATCGGCAGGTAGGCCAGCGGGTCGTGCGCGGAGGTCTGGTCGGTGACGATGTCGATCGGGGCGTCCATGGCCAGCAACTGCGGCACGAGCTCGGCGGCGTTGCCGAGCACGCCGATGCTGAGCGCCTTGCGCCGGTCGCGCGCCTCGGTCGCCAGCGCGAGGGCGTGGTCCAGGGAGTCGGCGCGCACGTCCAGGTAGCGGTGCTCGATGCGGCGCTCGATGGCGCGCGGGTCGACGTCGATGCAGATGACGACGCCGCCGTTCATGGTGACGGCGAGCGGCTGGGCGCCGCCCATGCCGCCGAGGCCGGCGGTGAGCGTGATGGTGCCCGCGAGGCTGCCGCCGAACTTCTTCTCCGCGACGGCGGCGAAGGTCTCGTACGTGCCCTGCAGGATGCCCTGGGTGCCGATGTAGATCCACGAACCGGCCGTCATCTGGCCGTACATGGTCAGGCCCAGCGCCTCCAGGCGACGGAACTCCTCCCAGGTGGCCCAGTCGCCCACGAGGTTGGAGTTGGCGATGAGCACGCGCGGCGCCCACTCGTGGGTCTGCATCACGCCGACCGGGCGACCGGACTGGACGAGCATCGTCTCGTCCTGCTTCAGCCCCTGCAGGGTGCGGACCATCGCGTCGAAGGACCGCCAGTCGCGGGCGGCCTTGCCGGTGCCGCCGTACACGACGAGCTTCTCGGGGTGCTCGGCGACCTCCGGGTCGAGGTTGTTCTGCAGCATGCGCAGCGCGGCTTCCTGCTGCCAGCCCTGTGCGGTGAGCGCGCTTCCGCGCGGTGCGCGCACGGTCCTCGGTCCGCTGCCGGTTGCGGTCATGCCCCTGCCTCCTCGCGACTGGATTGAATCATTCACATCCTTGCCTGGTGAATAGCCCCAGTCAACCGGGTCTGTTCCCCTGAGGGAATTGTCCGCCCGCGTCACCATGGAGGCATGAGCCAACGGGCGAACGCCCTGCGCGCCGCCGTCGAGCAGGGGCTGGTCGGACCGGAACGGCCGGTGGCCGGCCTGCTGGACCTCGACGGGATCCGCGCCTCCGCGGCCGCCCTGCGGGACGGCTTCGCGACGCCCGGTGTCGAGGTCACGCACACCTTCGCCGTCAAGGCCGCCTCGCTCGTACCAGTGCTGCGCCTGCTCGCGGAGGAGGGCATCGGGGCCGAGGTCGCCAGTCCCGGGGAACTCGCGCTGGCGCGGGCGGCGGGCGTGCCACCGGACCGCGTCGTGCTGGACTCCCCCGCCAAGACGCCCGCCGAGCTCGCCGAGGCCCTCGCCCTCGGTGTCGCCGTCAACGCCGACAACTTCCAGGAACTCGCCCGGCTGGACCGGCTCGTGCGGCCGGGGACCACCGCGCCCCTCGGGCTCCGCGTCAACCCCCAGGTCGGCGGCGGCACCATCGGCGCGATGAGCACCGCGACCGCCACCTCGAAATTCGGCGTCGCCCTGCGCGACGAGGGCGCCGCCGACCGGGTCGTCCGGGCCTTCCTCGACCGCCCCTGGCTCACCCGCCTCCACACGCACACCGGCTCGCAGGGCGTCCCCCTGGACCTCATGGCGGCCGGCGTCCGCGCCGCGTACGAACTCGCCGAGCGGATCAACCACGAGGCCGGCCGGCAGCAGGTCCGCGTCATCGACATCGGCGGCGGCCTGCCGGTGGACTTCACCTCCGACGACGCGCGGCCCACCTTCGCCGAGTACGCATCGGTGCTGCGGGCCACCGCCCCCGGGCTCTTCGACGGGCGCTACGGGCTGGTCACCGAGTTCGGCCGCGCGCTGCTGGCCCGGCACGGCACGGTCCTCGCGCGCGTGGAGTACGCCAAGTCGGCGGGCGGCCGGGCCATCGCGGTCACCCACGCCGGCGTGCAGGTCGCCACCCGCACCGTCTTCGCCCCCGGGGCGTGGCCGCTGCGTGTGCTGGCGCTCGACGGCAAGGGCCGCCCGAAGCAGGGCGACCCCGTCCTCCAGGACATCGCCGGCCCCTGCTGCTTCGCGGGCGACCTCGTCGCCTCCGCCCGCGCCCTCCCCCTGCTGGAGGAGGGCGACCACGTCGCCCTCCTCGACACGGGCGCGTACTACTTCTCCACCCACTTCGCCTACAACTCCCTGCTGCGCCCCGCCGTCCACGGCCACACCGGCGACCCCCCGCGCTTCCGCACGCTGCGCCGCGCCCAGACCCTCGCGGAACTCGTCACCGAGTCCGGCGGCTGAGCGGCGCGAGGCTTCCCCGGGCGACGGATGCCCCGCATCCAGGGCCGCGCAGGCCCCGGCACCCGTACCGCACCTGAACCACGGGCACGGAGACCGGGCCCACGGCAGTTCCGCACGCCCATCGGGGCCGGGACGGCCCGGCCGGTGCCTGCCCGGCTGTGTGGCTGCCCGGCTGTGTGGCTGCCTGGCTGTCGCAAGCGGAACGGGCCAACGCGCCGCGCAGCCGGGCAGGCCGGACCGGGCACGTCATCAGACGGAGCCCTCGACCCGTCCCGGTCCCGCAACGCGACACCGCACTGGCGCACATCGCCGGAACACCCACCCCTCCGGCGGCAGGACGGCCGCACAGCACCGCCGCCGCGAGCCGAACCCGCGCACGTCGCCCGACGGGGAGGCCCGGGCCGCGCCCGTACCGCGTCCGCCCGCGGCGCAGCCGCGTCAGCGGGCGGCGGCGGGGAGGCGGCGGCGGGTGCCGCCGGGGCCGGCGTCGCCGGCGACGGGGCCGGTGGCCTCGTACGAGGGGACGGACGGTGCGGCCGGGCCGCGGCCGGCGTGCTCGGGGCGGACCCAGAGCAGTTCGTCGTGCGCACGCTCCCAGCGGCCTATGCCGACCGCCTTGGCCCACAGGCCCGCACCGAGGCCCGCGAGCAGCATCCCGGCGGCCGCCGGGACGGCGACGCTGGAGGCCAGGGCGACGGCGAAGGCGCCCAGCAGCCACCAGCGGCGCGAGCGCGCCCAGCCGCGGGCCGTGACCCGGCGGTCCTGGAGGTACACGGACCGGGGGGCACGCCCCGCCTGCCCGGCCAGCGCCACGTACCGCCGCCGCCGGACGAGGAAGGCGGCGAAGGCGGCCACCACGAACAGGGCGGCGCCGCCGAGGACACCGATGCGCCGCCCGGTCAGGCCGGGGAGGAAGACCCCGATCCCCGCCGCGACGACGCCGAGCCACCACAGCCAGCGCGCCGCCGCCCGCACCAGAACCGCGACCCTCGCCAGCACATACGTTCCGCGTACCACGTCCTGCCCCTCCTCCGCGCTCCGCCGGATGTCGAGGAGGGAGATTACTCGGCGAACATCAGAATTCCGTGAGGAGAACTCACTCCACGAAAAGACCCGCGGCCGCCGCCTTCGCGTCGAACTCCTCCAGCCGTGCCTGGGCGTCCGGCAGCCCGTCGCACATGGCCTCCAGCAGCACCCGCCCCAGCAGCATGGGGGCGCACGCGGTGTCGAAGGCGAGGCCCGTGCCCACCGCCGCGGGAAGCAGGATGTCGGAGTGCGCCGCGACCGGCGCGAAGGCGCTGTCGGCCACGGTCACGACGGTCAGACCCGCCCCGCGGGCGTACGCGAGCGCCTCGACCACCTCGCGCGGGTGCCGCGGCAGCGCGAAGCACAGCAGTGCGCTCGCGCCGGCCAGCACCGCCGCGTCGACGCGGTCGGCGAGCATGCTGCCGCCCTCGTCGAGCAGGCGCACGTCGGGATGGACCTTGCCCGCGAAGTAGCCGAAGCCCCGCGCCTGGGCGGCGGCCGCGCGCAGGCCGAGCACGAGCAGCGGGCGGGACCCGGCCAGCAGCGCCCCGGCACGGGCGACGGGAGCCGGGTCGGCGAGGAGCGCCGCGAGGTGCCGCAGGTTCTCGATCTCGGCCTGGACGGCCTCCTGGTACTCGTTGTACGTGTCGCCGGCCGGCCGCCCCTCGGGCACCGCGACGGGCACGACCTCCCGCAGGTGGCGGCGGAGGGCGGGGTAGCCGTCGAAGCCGAGGGCGACGGCGAAGCGGGTCACGGAGGGCTGGCTGACCCCGGCCAGCTCGGCGACCTCGACGCTGGACAGGAAGGGCGCGTCGGCGGCGCGCCGCACCAGGCAGTGGGCGATCCGGCGCTGGGTGGGCGTGAGGCGGTGGGCCTCGAACAGCTTCATCAGACGCGCCGACGCGGTGTCGTTGTCCGTCGACATCTGGCCTCTCCCCGTCCGGTTCCCGCTGTTCCCGCTGTTCCCGCTGCTCCGCGGTTCCCGCTCTTCCGGCAAGCCTGCCATGCCTGCCCGCCCGCGGACCTACGCGGGCGGCAGCAGCTTCTTCTGCGGCTTGCCCATGGCGTTGCGCGGCAGTTCGGCCAGGAAGCGCACCTTGCGGGGGCGCTTGTGCACCGACAGGTGCCCGGCGACGAAGTCGATCAGTTCCCGCTCGGTCGTCCCGTCGGCGACGACGTACGCCACGATCTCCTGGCCGAGATCCGCGTGCGGGACGCCGACCACCGCGGCCTCCCTCACGGCGGGGTGGTCCAGCAGCGCGTTCTCGACCTCGCCGGCGCCGATCCGGTAGCCGCCGGACTTGATCAGGTCGGTGGAGGCCCGGCCGACGATCCGGTGCATGCCGTCCGGGTCGACCGCCGCGATGTCACCGGTGCGGAACCAGCCGTCCTCGGTGTACGACGCGGCGGTGACCTCGGGCCGTCCGAGGTATCCGTCGAAGAGCGTCGGGCCGGTCAGCTGAAGTTCCCCGATCTCCTCGCCGGGCTCGGCCGCGATCCGGGTGCGGACCCCCGGCAGCGGCAGGCCGACGGAACCGGGGCGCCGCTCGCCGGAGGCGCGGGTGCTCACCGTGATCAGGGTCTCCGTCATGCCGTAGCGCTCGACGGGCCGCTGCCCGGTCAGCGCCTCCAGGTCCCGGAAGACCGGCGCGGGCAGCGGCGCGCTGCCGGACACCAGCAGCCGGGCGCCGGCGAGCGCCTTCGCGGCCTCCGGGTCGGCGGCCACGCGGCCCCAGACGGTGGGCACGCCGAAGTACAGGCTGCCGCCCGCCTCCGCGTACGCCCGCGGGGTAGGGCGCCCGGTGTGGACGAGGCGGCTGCCGGTGCGCAGGGCTCCGAGCACGCCGAGCACGAGTCCGTGCACGTGGAACAGCGGCAGGCCGTGGACGAGGGTGTCCAGCGCGGTCCACTCCCACGCCCCGGCGAGCGCGTCGAGGTCGGCGGCGATCGCGCGGCGCGGGACGAGGACGCCCTTGGGGGCGCCGGTCGTGCCGGAGGTGTAGAGCACGAGGGCGGTGGTGTCCGGGCCCGGTTCGGGGCCGTCGAAGGCGCGGGCCTCGGCGAGGTCGACCGGGGGCGCCTCGACCGCCCCGGAGTCCGTGAGGATGTGACCGCGTTCGGCCGGGCCGGCGTCGGGCGGCACCGGCACCACCGGCACACCCGCGAGCAGCCCGCCGACGACCGCGACGACGGTCTCCAGGGTGGCGGTGGCGTGCACGGCCACCGCCGGCGCCCCGGCGATCCGCCGCGCCACGGCCCCGGCCGCGGCCAGCAGCCGTTCGCGGGAGGTGGCCGCCCCCGCGACGACGAGCGCGTCGGGGCGGTCGCCGTGGTCGTCGTACAGCGCGGTCAGCAGGGGCCGGGATGCGGTCACGGCACGACCCTACTGGGGAGGGGGGAGCACCCCTGAGAAGGTTCGGGGGTTTCCCCCAGTGCCACGGCACGCCGTCCTCCGTACGGTGGCGTCATGGACGCCCGCGACCCAGAGCTGAAGAAGGAATTCGCCGCCACCCTTCAGGCGCGCAAGGACCTCGGTGAGGAGTACGAGTCGGCACTCGTCGACTCCTTCCTGGAGAAGATCGACCAGCGCATCGACGCCCAGGTCGAGCGGCGTGTGCGCCGTGAACTGGCGGAGCACCAGACGGCGTTCGCCCGCGCCGGCCGCCAGGTCGGTCCGCGCGGGAGCGACGAGGGCCGCGGCCGTTTCGGCGCCCGCTACGGCTTCGCCGGCTTCTCCCTCATCATGGCCATCCCGCTCTCGGCCATCGGCGCCAGCGAGCACCTGCCGGGTCTGCTCATCGCCTGGGCCGGGATCGTGGGCGTCAACGTCGCCCAGTCCATGGGGTGGCTGTTCACCGAGCGCGAGCAGGAGCGGCGCGCCCGCCGCAGGAACGCGGACGCCTGGGAGGACTGACCCCTGGCGTCAGTCCGCGAGCAGCGCCACGACGCGCTTCGCCGCCGTCTCGTCGCGGGCCGCCGCGAACTGCTGCGGCCCGCCCGCCATGCGGAAGGGCAGCCCGTCCGCGGACAGGACCGTGCCGCCCGCCTCGGCGACGAGGAGGACGCCCGGGGAGTGGTCCCAGGGGTTGTCGTAGGCGTACGTGGCCGCGTCGAGCCGGCCCAGGGCCACGTCGAGGTAGTCGCAGCCGGCAGAACCGCTCGCGCAGGGCTTGATCCCCTGCCCGGCGCCGAGGTCGTACAGGGCCCGGTGCTGGTGGGGGGTGAGGTTGGCCGGGCGGGCCCCGGCGACCAGCAGCACCTCGTCCGGGCCGCTCCCGACGGCCGGCAGCCGCAGCGGGCGCCCGCAGGCCCGCGCGCCCGCGCCGCGCCGCGCGGTGGCCAGGACACCGTCGACCGGCCGGTACACCCAGCACGCCAGCAGCTCGCCGCCTGCGGCGAGCGCGACCTGGGTGACGAAGGAGGCGTCGCCGCGGACGAAGTTGGAGGTGCCGTCGACCGGGTCGATGATCCAGACCGGGTCCTCGCCCAGCCAGGCGTCCAGGAGCCCGGGGTCGGCGTGCACGGCCTCCTCGCCGATCACCGCGGAGCCGGGGAGCAGTGCGGTGAGCGTCCGGGTGAGGCGTTCCTCGACCCGGCGGTCGGCGATGGTGACCAGGTCCTGCGGCCCCTTCTTCTCACTGATGTCGCCCGCGGCGAGCCTCCCGAAGCGGGAGAGCGCCTCCTCGTCGGCGACGGCGCGTACGGACTCCTCGACGGCGGCGAACATCTGTGCGTTGATCACGCGGTCTGCTTACCAGAAGAGCGGCCCGCGCTTGCACGCGGGCCGCTCTTGGACGCATTGCGCGGGGACCGCCGCACCCCCGGTTGCCCGGGGGGCGGGACGACGGCGGTCCCCGCGAGGGACGCGGGCCCGGTCAGGGCCTGGCCTCACGTCCTGGGGTCACCAGGGAAGTCCGGGAGCCGCTCCGGAGGTCCTTGGCGCCACATCCAGCTGTCGGCGGGCCGGTCCGGGACTTCCCGCCCGTCCTGCTGACACCGACCAATCTGCCGGAGCCGTGTTAAGACCGTGCTGCGCTGACGTGACGCGGGTGTACCACTTCCGCGAAACCCTGGTCGCTCCCGGCGGAGCGCCCCCGGGGTGCGGTCACTTGGCGGTCTCGGCCAGGAAGGCCAGCAGGTCCTGCCTGCTCACGACGCCCGTGGGCTTGCCCTCGACCAGCACCACGGCCGCGTCGGCGGTGCCGAGGACGGCCATCAGGTCGGCGACCGGCTCGCCCGAGCCGACCTGCGGCAGCGGCGCGCACATGTGCCGCTCCAGCGGGTCGTCGAGGGTGGCGCGCTGGGTGAACAGCGCGTCCAGCAGCTCGCGCTCCACGACGGAGCCGATGACCTCGGCGGCCATGACGTCGGGGTGGCCGGCGCCCGGCTTGACGATCGGCATCTGGGAGACGCCGTACTCGCGCAGCACCTCGATGGCCTGGCCGACGGTCTCCTCGGGGTGCATGTGCACCAGGTGCGGCAGGCCGCCGTCCTTGCGGTCCAGGACGTCGGCGACGCGGCCCTGGCCGCCGCCCTCCTCCAGGAAGCCGTAGTCGGCCATCCACTCGTCGTTGAAGATCTTGGACAGGTAGCCGCGGCCGGAGTCCGGCAGCAGCACCACGACCACGTCGTCCGGGCCGAGCCGCTCGGCCACGCGCAGCGCCGCGACGACCGCCATGCCGCAGGAGCCGCCGACCAGCAGGCCCTCCTCCTTGGCCAGGCGCCGGGTCATCTGGAAGGCGTCCTTGTCGGAGACGGCCACGATCTCGTCGGCGACGGTGCGGTCGTACGCGGTGGGCCAGAAGTCCTCGCCGACACCCTCGATCAGGTAGGGGCGGCCGCTGCCGCCGCTGTAGACGGAGCCCTCGGGGTCGGCGCCGATGACCTGGACCCTGCCGTCGGAGGCGTCCTTCAGGTACCGGCCGGTGCCGGAGATGGTGCCGCCGGTGCCGACGCCCGCCACGAAGTGCGTGATCCGCCCCTCGGTCTGCTCCCACAGCTCGGGACCGGTGGAGTGGTAGTGCGAGGCCGGGTTGTTGGGGTTGCTGTACTGGTCCGGCTTCCAGGCGTTCGGGATCTCGCGCACCAGGCGGTCGGAGACGTTGTAGTACGAGTCGGGGTGCTCGGGGTCCACGGCGGTGGGGCAGACCACAACCTCGGCCCCGTAGGCGCGCAGCACGTTGATCTTGTCAGTGGACACCTTGTCGGGGCAGACGAAGACGCACTTGTAGCCCTTCTGCTGGGCCACGATCGCCAGTCCCACGCCCGTGTTGCCTGAGGTCGGCTCCACGATCGTGCCGCCCGGCTTGAGCTCGCCGCTCTTCTCCGCGGCCTCGATCATGCGCAGCGCGATCCGGTCCTTCACCGAGCCGCCCGGGTTGAAGTACTCGACCTTGGCCAGGACGGTGGCCTGGATCCCTGCGGTCACGCTGTTGAGCCTCACGAGCGGGGTGTTGCCGACGAGGCTGATCATCGAGTCGTGGAACTGCACCATTGTCTCCGGGTTCTCCGAGATTGTGAGGCCAGGGTAAGCGGTTTTCGCGCGCCGGGCCGCCCCCTGGGGAGGCGGCCGCCGCACGCTTCACATTGGTGTTACGTACGCCCCGGTAGGTCCGGATGTAGAGTCGCACCGTGGCGCGATCACGACACGTCGCACCTACGACACCGGGCCTGTGAAACCGGGGGGTGAGCCATGACCGAACGGCACCCGAAGCGCACCGGGGCCGGCACGGACACCGCCGACTACGCCGCCGCGCTGAGCGGTCTGGCCGCGGTGGAGTCCGGCCTCGCCGCCGTACGCGAGCGGCTCACCGCACTCGCCGCCGCCCGTCCGTCACGACCGGCCGAACCGGTGATGCCCGGCGGCATCGCCGAGGTGGTCCACGGCGAGGCCGAGCAGCAGCACATCGTCGAGCAGCTCCAGCGCGAGGCGCGCAAGGAGGTGCTGACCTTCGTGCGGCCGCCCTACGTCTCCTCCGAGGGCAACATCGTCCAGAAGGAGCGGCTGGCCTCCGGGGTCGAGTACCGCTCGCTGTACGAGACGACCGCGCTGGTCTACCCGGGTGCCGCCGACATGCCCGGCTTCGTCGAGCCGGGCGAGCTGGCGCGGGCCGCGCCGACCGTGCCCATGAAGCTGATGATCGTCGACGCGGAGCGGGCCCTGCTGCCGCTGTCCGGCGGCCGCGACCGGTCGGTGGTCTCCTCCGCCGGGCTGCTGCTGCTGCATCCGTCCGTGCTGGTGGACGCCCTGCTGGAGCTGTTCGAGGACCGCTGGCTGCGCGGCACGCCGCTGCGGATGCCCGCGGTGGGCGACGCGGAGGACGACCCGGAGTTCCCCGGCTCCCCCGAGCTGGACGAGCAGCTGCTCTCCCTGCTGATGTCGGGGCTGCCCGACAAGGCGATCGCCTCGCAACTCGGCATATCCCTGCGCACGCTGCAGCGCAGGATCCGCTCGCTCATGGAGTCCACGGGCACCGCCAACCGCACCCAGCTGGCCTGGTTCGTGGCGCAGCAGCGCCTGACCTGACGACGGTTGCGCCGGGCATCGGACGGGGCAACAAGGTGTTGTAAGCAATGCGGGCCGACGGGGGCCCGTGCGCGGCACGGGAGGTGGACCTTGTCCAGGGCAAGGGTGGCGCGGCGGATCGCGACGGCCGCCGCGTACGGAGGAGGCGGGATCGGGCTCCTGGGCGGAGCGGCGGTCGGCCTGGTGCTGACCGAGGCCGCGCTCGCCCGCCGCGTTGTCGGCGGCTCGGACGCCATCCCCCCGCGCGCGGGCGGCCACTACGGCGCCGCCTTCGCGTTGAGCAGCAGCGAACGCCCCCTCGTGCTGGCGCTCACGGGCGACTCGACGGCGGCGGGCCAGGGCGTCCACCGGGCGAGCCAGACGGTCGGGGCGCTGCTCGCCTCCGGCCTGGCCGCGGTGGCCGAACGTCCGGTGCGGCTGGTCAACGTCGCCAACCCCGGCGCGAAGTCCGACGACCTGGCCCGCCAGGTCGATCTTCTGCTGGCCCCGGACGCGGGCCCCACGCCCGACCTGTGCGTGGTGATGATCGGCGCGAACGACGTGACCCGGCGGATGCCGCTGGCGGTGTCGGTGCGGATGCTGTCCGACGCGGTGGGGCGGCTGCGCGAGGCGGGCGTCGAGGTGATCGTGGGCACGTGTCCCGACCTCGGCTCGGTCGAGCCGGTCTACCAGCCGCTGCGGTGGATCGCCCGCCGGCTGAGCCGGCAGCTGGCCGCGGCGCAGACCATCGCGGTGGTCGGGCTCGGCGGCCGTACCGTGTCGCTGGGCGACCTCCTGGGGCCCGAGTTCGAGTCGCGGCCGCGCGAGATGTTCGGCCCGGACAACTACCACCCCTCCGCGGAGGGGTACGCGACCGCCGCCATGGCGATGCTGCCGACCCTGTGCTCCGCGCTCGGGCTGTGGCCCGAGGATGACGAGCGGCCTGACGCGCGCCGCGGCGAGGGCTTCATGCCGGTCGCCCAGGCCGCCGCGGAGGCGGCCGGCGAGGCCGGCACCGAGGTCGCCGCCGCTTCCGGCAGTGTCTCCGGTCCCCGCGGCCGCTGGGCCCTCCTCAAGCGGCGCCGTCGCCGCCGTCTGCCCGACGCCGCCGATCCCACGCTCGCCGCCGAGGCGGCCGAAGCCGCCGCGGCGGCTGCCGAGGCCGCCCAGAACTGACGCCCGGCCCCGCAAGGGCCCCCGGGCGGGCCTCAGCGGGGCTGGTTGAAGCGCAGCAGGTTGCCCGAGGGGTCGCGGAAGGCGCAGTCGCGAACGCCGTAGGGCTGGTCCATCGGCTCCTGGAGGACTTCCGCGCCCGCCGCGCTGATGCGCTCGAAGGTCGCGTCGCAGTCGGGGGTCGAGAAGATGACGGCGCGGAGCATGCCCTTGGCCATCAGCTCCGACATCGCCTGCTTGTCGGCGGGCGAGGCGTTGGGATTGGCGAGCGGCGGTTCCAGCACGATGCTGACGCCGGGCTGCGCGGGTGAGCCGACGGTGACCCAGCGCATGCCCTCGAAGGAGACGTCGTTGCGGACCTCCAGGCCCAGGACGTCGCGGTAGAAGGCGAGTGCCTTGTCATGGTCGTCGACGGCGATGAAGCACTGTGAAAGCGTGATGTCCATGGGCCTCACGCTAGGCCCTGACGCCGCATCCGCTCCTCCGGCCGCGGCTGGAAGGTTCCGCCCTGTGCGGTGTGCGCCGCACGACGGGGAGCCGTCAGCCGTTCTCGTGGCCGGCCCGCTCGGACGACGCGGCCACTCCCCCGGCCGGGAGCGGGGCGACTACCTGGGCCCGGGAGGGGCCGGCCGCACCGTTCCTGACGGGGCGGGTGAACATCTTGGCCACGCACGCCGGGATCGCCGCGCCGTGCGCGTGGTCGCGTGCGCGGTACGCGCTCGGGCTCTCGCCGACCAGTTCCGTGAAACGGGTGCTGAAGGACCCCAGCGAGGTGCAGCCGACGGCGAAGCACACCTCGGTGACCGACAGGTCCCCGCGCCGCAGCAGTGCCTTGGCGCGCTCGATCCGGCGGGTCATGAGGTAGCTGTACGGCGTCTCGCCGAACGCGGCCCGGAAGCTGCGCGCGAAGTGACCGGTGGACATCAGGGCGCCGCGGGCCAGCGCGGGCACGTCCAGGGGGTCCGCGTAGTCGCGGTCCATCGCGTCCCGTGCCTGCCGGAGCCGTACCAGGTCCTCGGAGTTCACCCGGACAGCATCCCATGGCCGCCACGGGCTAAGCGGGCGCTCAGAAAGAGGCCCGTGTCACAGCGCACAGGAGGTGACTGGGTGCACTACGGACAGGTAACTTCCCCAGGAGTACAGCCGTTCCGACGCCGCCTCGACGAGGAGTCGCGATGCCCGAAGCCGTGATCGTCTCTGCCGCCCGCTCCCCCATCGGCCGGGCCGTGAAGGGGTCCCTGAAGGACCTGCGCCCCGACGATCTCACCGCCACCATCGTCCAGGCGGCGCTGGCGAAGGTCCCGCAGCTCGACCCTCGGGACATCGACGACCTGATGCTCGGCTGCGGCCTGCCCGGCGGCGAGCAGGGCCACAACCTGGGCCGGATCGTGGCCGTGCAGATGGGCATGGACCACTTGCCGGGCTGCACCGTGACGCGCTACTGCTCCTCCTCGCTGCAGACGACCCGGATGGCGCTGCACGCCATCAAGGCGGGCGAGGGCGACGTCTTCATCTCCGCGGGTGTCGAGACGGTCTCCCGCTTCGTCAAGGGCAGCTCCGACGGCATGCCCGGCACCCACAACCCGCTCTTCGCGGAGGCCGAGGCCCGCACCGCGGCCCGCGCCGGGCAGGGCGGGGGAGAATGGCACGACCCGCGCGAGGACGGCCTGGTCCCGGACGCGTACATCGCGATGGGCCAGACCGCGGAGAACCTGGCGGCGCTCAAGGGCGTCACCCGCGCCGAGCAGGACGAGTTCGGCGTGCGCTCGCAGAACCTGGCCGAGGAAGCCATCAAGAAGGGCTTCTGGGAGCGCGAGATCACCCCGGTGACGCTGCCCGACGGCAGCGTGGTCTCCAAGGACGACGGCCCCCGCGCCGGCGTCACCCTGGAGGGGGTGCAGGGCCTGAAGCCGGTCTTCCGTCCCGACGGCACCGTCACCGCCGGCAACTGCTGCCCGCTGAACGACGGCGCGGCCGCGCTGGTCGTCATGAGCGACACCAAGGCCCGCGAGCTCGGCATCACCCCGCTCGCCCGCGTGGTGTCCACCGGCGTGTCCGGCCTGTCCCCGGAGATCATGGGCCACGGCCCGGTCGAGGCCTCCCGCCAGGCCCTCAAGCGGGCCGGGATGTCCATCGGCGACATCGACCTGGTCGAGATGAACGAGGCCTTCGCCGCGCAGGTCATCCCGTCCTACCGGGACCTGGGCGTCGACATCGACCGCCTCAACGTCAACGGCGGCGCGATCGCGGTCGGCCACCCCTTCGGCATGACCGGCGCCCGCATCACCACCACGCTGATCAACTCGCTGCAGTGGCACGACAAGCAGTTCGGCCTGGAGACGATGTGCGTCGGCGGCGGCCAGGGCATGGCCATGGTCATCGAACGTCTGTCGTAACGCCCGCGCGCGTGTCCTAAGTCGCAATCGAACCGCCCCCGGGATGTGACCTTCCCCCGGGGGCGGTCGTTTGCCCAGGTCAGGGGTGCAGCACTCGGCCGTCGCCAGACTTTGGACCTACTCATATCGTGACGTTCCGCACTGCAGAGGCCATGGATTTGAGTGCACAGTGGTGTGTACAGGGGGCCAGGCTCGGGAAAGCACAGTCGGGAGTACGCCAGTGAGCGCCATGTTCCTCGTCCTGCTGACGGGTGCGGCAACCGCCGTGGCCGCCGGCTCCGCCGCGCTGTTCGCCACGCGCGGCGTCCGTCGTGACGTCGCCGCCCTGCGCACGGACCTGGCGGCGGCCACTGCCGCACACGCCGCCGTGCCGGCCGCGCGCACGGCCGCGGAGACCCCCGGCGTCGAGGCCATACGGACCGCTGTCGCGGAAGCCCTCGCCGACGAGCGCGAGCGGGAGCTCGCCGAGGCGCGGGCCTTCTGGGCCGCGCAGGAGGCGCCCCTGGCCTACGGCACCGGCGAGGCGGGCGACGCCGTCGCCGACGCCCAGCTCGACGTCCAGATCTTCGGCGGCACCGGCTTCGGCACGGGCGCCGCGGGTGCGGACTACGAGGTCCTGCCGTACGGCCCGTTCCTGCCCCGCCAGGCGGACCTGACCGGCCTGGAGTCCGGCCCCGTCGGCCCGGTGCCCTTCCGGCACCCCTCCGACCCGGACTTCGCCGCGCCGGCCCCGGTCGTGGCCAACCAGGAGCAGACCGCCGAGCGTCTCGGCGAGCTCGCCGACCTGCGGATGCCGCTGGCCGACGTACGGCCCGGCCCGCTCGGCACGCTGGACGTGTACGTCTTCGCCGACGGCACCACGCTCTGCATGACCCCGGGCGACCGCGAGACCGCGGACCGGCTCTGCGACGCCCTGGACAGCGGTGAGTCCCCAGTCCTGCTGGGCGGCTCCGCGGTCGCCGGCGGCTACGCGCTCACCTTCACCTTCGGCGAGGAGTCGGTGTACGTCCTGGCCGACCGGGTGGTCGCCTCCCTCTGACCCCGCCTACAGACCCCAGCGCGAGGCCGTGTCCCGGATCCGGGCCACGGCCTCGTCGCGTACCCGCGCCAGGTCGGGGCGCGGCTCCAGCGCCGCGGCGAGCTCGTGCGCGGCCACCGCGATCTGGTCCCCGACGGCGAAGATGCCGTCGTCCGGCATCACCAGCGGCTCCCGCCCGGGGAACTCGATCCGCTGCGCCCGCGCGGCCAGCTCACGGGCGAGCGCGAGCCCCGCCGCCGCCGGCTCACCGCGCAGCCTGCTCTGCGGCAGGGAGCGGTAGCGTCCGGCCAGGGTCCCGGCGGCCTCGCGAAGCGTCGTACAGTCCAGCACGGCCGGGAGCCTACCCGGTACGTACACAGAACCGAGCGCGTTGCACTGTTGCCATCGGGAGAAGCCTCAGGCACGGTGGGGTGACCGGAACGCATACCGGAGGCGCCGATGTCCCAGACCTTCTCTGAAGAGACCCACCGGAACCTGCTCTCCCACATCCCGAACTGCACCGGCCGCGAGATCGGCGAATGGCTTCGCACGGTCGACGACGGGCCCGCCTTCCTCCGCTTCGAGGAGAAGGTCAGCTGGCTGCGCAGCGAGCACGACCTGTCCTACGGACACGCCAAGGCGATCGTCCACGAGTACGACCTGAGGCGCGCCGCCAGAAGGCTCGGCTAGCGACCTCCCCCGCACATGCGAACGGGCCCCGAAAGGCACTGCCTCCGGGGCCCGTTGAATGCCGGTGTCCGCTCGGCTAGTCGTCGCCGCGCAGGATCGCGATGAGGCGCAGCAGCTCCAGGTAGATCCAGATGAGGGAGAGGGTCAGGCCGAAGGCCGCCCACCATGCCTCGTTGGCCGGGGCGCCGTAGCGCACCCCGTCCTCGATCTCCTTGAAGTTGAGCGAGAGGAAGAAGGCGCCGAGCAGCACGCCGATGATGCCGACCGCGATGCCGAGGCCGCCGCTGCGCAGGCCCAGCCCGTCACCGCCGCCGAACGCGGAGGCGATCAGGTTGATGACGATCAGGATGAGGAAGCCGATGGCGATCCCCATACCGATGCGGTAGTAACGCCGGGTGACCCGGATGAGCCGGGTGCGGTACGCCACCAGCATGCCCGCGAAGACCGCCATGGTGCCGAGCACCGCCTGCACGGGGGCGCCGCTCCAGGCCGTGTTGTACATCTCGCTGATGATGCCGAGCGCGATGCCCTCGAACGCCGCGTAGCCCAGGATGAGGCCCGGGACCGGCCGGCGCTTGAACATCTGGACCATGTAGAGGACGAAGGCCACCAGGCCGGCGCCGCCCGCGAGGGCATAGCTCTTCGGGCTGACCGGCAGGACGAACCACGCCAGCAGCGCGCCGACCACGACCGTGCCCAGGGTGATCGCCGTCTTGGTGACGACGTCGTCCATCGTCATCCGCCCGGTCTGCGCCGGGGCGGTGGGCGGGGCCTGGTAGGTCGTCGTGTCGTACGGGTTGGTCCCGGCGTACGGGTTCCCGCCCGCGTACGGGCTGCCCTGCGTCTGCGGCTGAGCGCCACCGAAGCCCGCGTAGCCCTCGCCGCGGGAGAACCCCCGCCGGGAGAAGACCGGGTTGCTGCTCCTCATCTGTCACTCCTCCATGGCCGCGCGATACGGCTTCGCACCAAGAGTAATGGCATGGCAAAGCGGGCGGTCTAGTCCTCAAGGAGGATCTTCTTCCGTTCTTAACGCGGATGCCGCCTACGGGAGTGGGCCGTGCGGGTGAAACACGCGCCGTGACGACGGAGGAGCCCCGGGGCGCGATCGCCCCGGGGCTCCGTCGTCGGCGCGTCAGCGCGTCGGCGTGTCAGGCGTCACTCAGTGGCGCGCGAGGACCTGGCGCAGCACGTCGTAGACGTAGGTGTTGGCGTGCTTGCCGGTGAAGCGGTCGGACAGCGGGCCGGCCGCGGTGACGGGCACGTCCACACCGGTGTGACCGGAGGTGGTCCAGTCGATGTAGAAGCTCTTCTCGCTGCCGCGGATGCTGAACGGACCGTCCTCGGTGGAGATGCCGGTGCCGGACTCGTCGGCGGCGTCCGACTCCTCGACGGCCAGGCCGCCGGTCTCGTGGTCGCCGGTGACGACCAGCAGGGTGTCGGAGTGGGTGGCGACGTACGCACGGGCCACGGCCACGGCCTTCTCCAGCTCCTGCATGGACTGCAGGGCGCGGGTGGCGTTGTTGGAGTGCGCGAACTCGTCGGTGCCCTCCTCCTCGACCATGAGGAAGAAGCCCTTCTTGTTCTTGTCCAGCGTGCTCAGGGCCTTGCTGGTCATGGTGGAGAGACCGACCACCGGGCTGTACACGTCGCCCTGGCCCTCGGGACGCTGCTGGAACATCTCCTCGTTGGCGAAGAGACCGAGCAGCTTGCCGCCCTTGGCGCGGCTGAGCTGGTCCGCGCTGGTGACGTAGGAGTAACCGGCCTTCTTGGCCTTCTTGATGAGGTCGCCCTTGGTGCCCTTGCTCGCCTCGGACGGGTCCTCGACGGGCTGGTCCTTGAACGCGCCGGCGCTGCCCGCGGGCAGCCACCAGTCCTCGCCACCGCCCAGGATGACGTCGGGCTTGCTGACCTCGATGTACTGGCGCGCGATCTCGTCCTGTGCCGAACGGTTGGCGGTGTTCGAGAAGAACGCCGCCGGCGAGGCGTCGGTGACCTGCGCGGTGGTGACCAGGCCGGTGGCCTTGCCGGCCGCCTTGGCCTGCTGGCCGAGGGTGGCGAGCGGGTTGCCGTCCACGTCGACGCTGATGGCGCCGTTGTAGGTCTTCTCACCCGTGGCCCACGCGGTCGCGGCGGCGGCCGAGTCGGTGATGACGGCCTTCGGGTCGTCCGGCTCGGTGGTCAGCTGGCCCGAGACGGGGAGCTTGTCCATGGCGAGCTGGCCGTTCAGGCCCGTGAAGTGCAGACGGGCGGCCTGGCGCAGAGCCGCGCCCATGCCGTCGCCGTTGATGAAGATGACGTTCTTGGCAGTCGGGGCCTTCGCCGCCTGCGGCGCCGAGGCGGAAGCGCCCAGCGTCGGGTTGACCACCATCGTGACGACCGCGGCGGCTATGGCAGCAGCCGCGGGAGCGGCGAACCGCCGGGCCCTACGAGCATCCAGGGACACAACGTCCTCCGTTGAAGTTCTTGCCCATTACTTGACCGCGACCATAGGAGCCTCCGGGGGGAGGTTGACCAAAAGCAGATGACCAGCACACAACGAGAACTCCAGGGACTGGTGAAGAAGCAGGCCCGCACTTGTCCGTACAGGTCGCACGGGAGGAACCCCCGACGGGTCCGGCGCCGCGCCGGCCGCTCGCCGCGCGCACGGGACCGGCACACCCCGGCACGGCCCGGGTGGGGGACCACGGCCCCTGCGGGCGGGGCTTGACGTCCGGCCTCCGGGAGCCGGCCGCCTGGCGTGCCGGACGGCGGCCGGGCGGGAGTCCGGCGGCCGGCCGACGGCTGCGTGCGGATGCGCGCGGCTCGGAGTGCGGGTGCGGGGCCCGGCCGGGGCGGACGCCACCACCTCGCGGCCACCACGGGCTTTACCGCGGCCTTGCCCGCCGCATACCGGGGGCGGGACGACTCATGGGCCGGGGCGGTCCGCGGAGGCGTGGTCGGCCGGGATGAGGCGGCCGCGGCCGGCCAGGCGGAAGAGGAGCACGAGCGAGGGAAGGATCAGGAGCCCCGCCACGATCGCGACCCCGACCGTCACCCACAAGGTGGCGTTCGGCGCCGCCGCTTCGGGGATCTCCACATGGGTGCCGAGGAGATAGGGGTACTGGGCGACACCCCACCCGAGGACGATCAGGGCCACCGCGGCGGCGGCCGTCGCCCGCAGGCCCGAGGTCCTGGTGCCGCGCAGCATGACCATGCCGGCCACGCCGCACAGCGCGGCGACCAGGACCAGGGGCAGCGCGCGGTGGCTGAGCTGGTGGAAGAGCCGGGGGGCGTCGTGCCGGAGCACGAAGATGCCCGCGATGCTGACGGCTCCGGTCAACAGGCCGGCGAGCAGTGCCCGGTCGCGGAAGTACCGCGCGAGGCCGGGCTCGTGCTGCCGCCCGGCGGCCACGTGCAGGTAGACCGCGGCCAGGTAGGCGCAGACCAGGACGGCCAGGACTCCGCCGAGGACGGAGGTGGGGTTGAGCCAGCTGGTGATCGCGTCCCCGTTGCCGCCGGCGGGCACCCGTCCGGAGGCGATGCCCCCGGCGATGGAACCGAAGCAGTACGGGGCCAGCAACGACGACAGGGCGAAGGCGGCCCCGTACACGCGCTGTTCCGGCGTGCGCAGGGAGGCCTTGCGGAAGGCGAACCCCGCCCCGCGCAGGACGATGCCGAGCGCCGCGAGCCCCAGCGGCACGTAGAGGGTCGTGGTGATGGCGGTGAAGGCGGTGGGGAAGCCCGACCAGAGGAACACCAGGCAGTACACGAGCCAGGTGTGGTTGGCCTCCCACACCGGGCCGAGCGAGGTGTCGATCAGGTGGCGCGGTCGCCTGCCCCGTTCGGCACCGCCCGCCGTCAGGTCCCAGAAGCCCGCCCCGAAGTCGGCACCGCCGAGCACGGCGTAGGCGATGACGCCGATGAACAGGAAGACGGCGACGAGTTCGGGCATCACTGCCCCGATCCCACGGTGACGCCCGCGCGGTCCGGGCCGGAACCGGGGCCGTAGGGGACGTCCACCGTGTCGTCGCCCTCGGCCTGCCAGCGGCGCTTCATCGACAGCAGCACCCCCACGGCGCTCGCGCCGACCGCCACGTAGATGGCGAGGACGGCCCCGAAGAACGGCCACAGGTTCCCCTGGGTGGTGACCGCGTCCCGGGTCAGGAGGTACCCGACGACCGTCCAGGGCTGGCGGCCCAGTTCCGTGACGACCCATCCGGTCTCCAGGCACGCCACCGCGGCCAGGCCGCTGACCGCGCAGCACCGCAGGAACCAGCGCCGGCCGTCGACGCTGCGGTGCCGCCACCACAGCCAGGCGAACCACACGACCAGCAGCATCAGGACGGAGGACAGGCCGACCATGACGTCGAAGGCCAGGTGCACGGTGCTCACGGCCTGGTCGGAGGGGCGCACGGCCGGCGGGATGGCGTCCAGCCCGGCGATCCTGGTGGACGGGCGGAACGCGGCCAGCAGCGAGGCCACGTCGGGAAGGGGCAGGCCGTAGCGGACCTCGCCGTCGACGAGGATGCCGCCGAGGGTCTCGGGGACGTGGGTGCCGGTGGACGGCAGGAGTTCGATCGCCGCGAACTTCGCGGGCTCCGCCTCGAAGACGTACCGGGCGATCGTGTCCCCGACAACCATCTGGAAGGGCAGCACGACGGCCGCGGTGACGAACCCGATGAGGAACCCGAGCCGGTGGTAGCGGGAGGTCCGGCCGCGCAGCATGCCCACCGCGTAGACGCTCGCCACCGCGAAGCCGGCGACGATGTAGGCGGCGAGCAGCATGTGGAGCATCTCCCACCAGAAGGCCCCATTGAAGAAGACCTCGGCCGGGCGGACGGCGACCACCCGGCTGTCCCGCAGGGTGAACCCTCCGGGCTGGTTCATCCAGCTGTTCGCGGCGATCACGGCGGCCGCGCCGCCGATGCTCGACAGCGCCACGGGCACGCCGGTCCAGAAGTGGGCCCACGGCGGCATGCGGTCCCAGCCGTAGATGTAGATCGACACGAAGATCGCCTCGAGGAAGAAGAAGAGTCCCTCGATCGCGAAGGGGAAGCCGAAGGCGGCTCCGTACCGGCCCATCAGGCCCGGCCACAGGATGCCGAGCTCGAAGGAGAGGACCGTGCCGGTGATCGCCCCCACGGCGAACAGCACCGCGGCCACCTTGGACCAGCGCCGGGCCAGCAGCAGGGCGTCCCGGTCGCCGCGGCGCAGTCCGCGGTGGTTCGCGACGAGCATCAGCGTGGTGAGCGCGACACCGAAGGGCACCAGGATGATGTGGAAGCCCAGGGTGAAGGCCATCTGCTGACGCGCCGGCAGGAGCTGGTCGGGGTCCCCCGCGGCGGCGAGACTCCGCACGGCGTCGAGGACGGGGGTCACGAGTGGCCCCACCGGTGGACTGTCACCATGCATCACCCTGGAGGTATTCGTCCGGTTATGTGGTGACACACAGTAGGTGACGGCATCTCCGGTGGCCGGGATTCGGCCGTTCGGCGGACCGGCGGACCGGGTGGCGCCCCGCCGGGCTCAGCCCACGCACTCCTTCTTGTCGGCCCGCGCCGTCTGGATGTCGGCCGGCGGCTTGTCCGGGTCGGCGAACGCGACGCCCGCGCCCCGGTAGTCGGCACCGAGGGTGAGCGTCATGTCGGCGCCGGGGCCCGCGGCGTCAGTGCCGGGACGCAGTGCCGAGGCGGGCAGCCCCATCATCGCGGCCAGGGCCCGCGCCTGGTCGGCCTGGTCGGGGCCGTAGGTCAGGGACGTCCGCTGCTGCTTCGCGCCGGGCGCGTTGCCGCCGTTGCCCGCGTGGCCGACGCCCTTGGTGCCCTGCAGCCACTCCTGGGTCGTCCGCGCCGCGCCCTGCGGGCCGCCCCCGTTGTAGACGGCGACCCTGACCTGCGACGGGTCCGCCTTCGGGCCGCGGAGCCTGGCGTCGGCGGCCGCGGGCTTCTTCTTGGGGGACCCGGTCAGGGAGACGTCGTTCTTGATGGCCCTGAAGAGCTGAGGCGCCCGGGTCTCGTCGACCACGACCGTCGCGTGGTACTTGATCTCGGCGGGATTGTCCTTGACCGGCAGTGTCGTGAAGGTGATGTTCTTCGGGTCGACCTTGCTCAGGTCCTTCGCGAGGCCGGTGAGCTTCGCGACGCTGCCGATGCCGGTGTCCACGGTGAGCGCGCTGGTGGCGGCGTTGGCCAGCTTGAACAGCTTGCCCGGGTCGGAGAGCGTGTCGCCGGACTTCATCTCGCGGATCATCGAGCCCAGGAACTGCTGCTGGAGGTGGATGCGGTCCAGGTCGCTGCCGTTCGTCAGCGAATGGCGGGTCCTGACGAACTGCAGGGCCTGTTCGCCCGCCACCCTGTGCGGTCCCTCGGTCAGCTTCAGATGGGAGCCCTGCCCCTTGGGGTCGGTGTCGTCGATGGCGTGGGTGAGGCAGATCGGGACCCCGCCGACGGCCGTGGACAGGGTCTTCACGGCCTCGAAATCGACCATCATGAAGTGGTCGATCGACAGGCCGGTGATCTGCGTGACGGTCCGCATCGTGCAGCCCGGGTCGCGGCCCGCCTGACCCAGGCTCTCGTTGAAGCGCGGGCTGAAGTCGGCCCTGGCGGTGGCGGGGATCGTCTTGGTGGAGCCGTCCTTCTGCTTGGTGGGGCAGGCCGGGATGCCGACGATCATGTCGCGCGGGATGCTCATGACGGTCGCGTTCGACCGGTCCTTCGCCACGTGCACCAGGAGGGTGGTGTCGGCGTGGCCGATGTTGTCGGAGTCCCCGTACTTCCCGCTGAGGCCCACCCGGCTGTCGGTCCCGATGACCAGGATGTTGACCGCGTCATGGCTGGTGGCGTGCTTGTTGCCCGCCGTGCCGACGTCCACGGTGCTGATGTTGCCGTCGAAGTGCCGGTACAGGAAGTACGCGCCGGCGCTGCCCGCGAGCAGGACGAACCCGAGGGTGCCCGCGGTCCACATCAGGACCTTGCCCTTCGTGGAGCGCTTGGCCTTGCGCGACGGCTTCACCGCACCGCGGCGACCGCCCTCCCGGGACGGGGCGGGGGCCTGGACGGAGCGCTGTTCCCCGCGGCGCGCCCTGCGGCCGCCCTGCGGGGGCACCGTGGCGGCCGGGGCGTCCCCGGGATCCAGCCGCAGCCGGTACGTGCCGGTCTCCGGGTCGAGGACCCACTGGTCCGCGGGGTCGATGTACCGGCCGTCCTGGGCGTCCACGGTCGTCGGGCCCTCCGTCCGCGCCTGCGGCACGGCCCCTGGCGCTCGAGTGTGGTTTGTCCTGTCCCGGACACCCCTGCCGTCCCAGGGACATCCGTTCAGACATCCGAGTACCGCGCATGGTTGTGCTCGAAGTCGGTCAACTTCTCACCCCTGGCGCACATTTGCCGAACAAGGGGGGCACGGGACCGATCGCCGGCGGCTACGGTCGCGGGCATGGCCGGACACGATGCCCTCAGCACCACCCGCGACGCCTACGACGCGGTTGCCACCACCTACGCGCAGCTGTTCCGCGACGAGCTGCGCGGCAGACCCCTGGACCGCGCCGTCCTGAGCGCCTTCGCCGAAGTCGTGAGCGCGAGCGGCAACGACCGGATCGCCGATCTGGGGTGCGGGCCCGGCCATGTCACCGCCCACCTGGCCGAACTGGGCCTGGCACCGTCCGGCGTCGACGCCTCTCCCGCCATGATCGCGCTGGCCCGGGGGGCCCATCCGGGCCTGCGGTTCGACGTGGGGTCGATGGCCGCGCTGGACATCGCCGACGCCGCGCTGGGCGGCGTGCTCTCGCGGTGGTCCATCATCCATACCCCGCCGCGGGAACTCGGCGCCGTCCTGGCCGAGTTCCACCGCGTACTGGCCCCGGGCGGCCACCTCCTGGTCGGCTTCTCGGCCAGCGACGACGAGGCCCACCCGACGCAGGTCTTCGACCACGCCGTCGCACCGGCCTATCGGTGGTGGCCCGATCACCTCGCCGCGCTGCTGCGCGCGTGCGGACTGACCGAGGTGGCCCGGACGGTCCGCGAGCCACAGCCCACCGACCGGCGCCAGTTCCGGGAGATCCACCTGCTCGCCCGCAAGGCCCCGGCGGCGAGCGGCGCCTAGCCGGGCCCCGCGGCGGGAGCCCCCCGTGCGTACGACCCGGACACGGGCGTACCCGCAGCTGTGGGTAGTGTCGGCGCCCGATGCAGCGGCCGGCCTCGGTTGCCGCGGCCGAGTCGACGTACTGGGAAGGACAAGGATGAGCAGAGTCGAATGGGCGGCACGTCCGCCACGTTCCTCTCGCCGACCGGCGCGGAGCCGGGCCGCCGCCGCCGCGGGGAACGGTGCCCTGTGACTCCGGTGGACACTGCTGTCATATCCGCCGGTACCGGCGGGACGGCCTCCGCGGCGGGCCCGCGGCCAGGAGTCGAGGCCAAGCAGGGCCGCGGCGGGCAGCGCCTGCACACGCTGGACGGACTGCGGCTGATCGCCGCGCTGTCGGTCCTGCTCTTCCACTACCTCTCCCGCGGCGCGGACGTCTCGGACGCCTGGGGGCAGCCGAGCCGCGAGGTCCTTCCGGCATGGACCCCGGTCTCGGACTACGGGTGGCTGGGCGTGGAGTTCTTCTTCCTCATCAGCGGGTTCGTGATCTGCATGAGCGCCTGGGGCCGCGGCCTGGGGCAGTTCCTCCGCTCCCGGATCACCCGGCTCTACCCCGCCTACTGGGCGGCCATCGTGCTGATCAGCGCCGCGCTGACGGCCTTCCCCGTAGTGACCGACCGCCCCGGCATCCACCAGATCCTGCTGAACCTCACGATGCTCCATGAGCCGCTGGGCACGCCGGACGTGAGCGGTGTCTTCTGGAGCCTGTGGGTGGAGCTGCGCTTCTACCTGCTCTTCGCCCTGGTCGTCTGGAAGGGCGTCACCTACCGCAGCACCGTCGCCTTCTGCTGCCTGTGGACCGTCGGCACCGTCATCACGCACGCCGCCAACGACAGGCTGCTCAACAACCTGCTCGTACCGCAGTACTCCGCCTACTTCATCGCCGGCATCGGTTTCTACCTGATCCACCGCTTCGGCTCCCACGCGGTGGCGTGGGGAATCGTCGGCGTCTCCTGGCTCATCGCCCAGGAGACGGTGGTCGCCGAGACGCAACGTTTCAGCAAGATGATCCACACCCATCTCTCCGGCGGCGTGGCCTCCGCCGTGGTCACCCTGTGCTTCGCCGTCATGGCCGGGGTCGCCCTCGGCCGGTTCCGCCACGTCAACTGGCGCCGGCTCACCTTCGCGGGCACCTTGACCTATCCGCTGTACCTGGTGCACGAGAGCATCGGCCACCTGGTGATCTACGGACTGCACGACCATCTCGGCCCCGTCGCGACCCTCGCGATTACCACGGCCGCGATGCTGGTGCTCGCCTGGCTGCTCCACGTCCTCGCCGAGAAGCCGCTCGCGCGCCGCCTCAAGCGCACCTTGGACCGCCCCCTCCCGGCCGGTGGCCCCGACCTCCACCCGGCGCGGTGACCACCCGGTACGACGGTGCTCACCGCACCACCGTGCGCCCGTAAGAGCACGGCCCGGGCGCACCCCGGGCCCCCGGCGGGCGTTGGGCTCGGCAGTCGGCTGCCGAGCCCATCGGAATTCCCGCCTCGGCTCCGTACCGCGGTCTTGGCGGAAACCCGGATCCGGGCGGGTGCTTACGCGTGGTCAACCCTTCCCTGAACGTCCGACTGGAAGACGCCGTCTCATATCGAGGCCCCCGAGCGGCGGGCCCGGCAGTCCCCTGCCTGGGGCTCACCTCCAGGCCTTCGCCACGCACAGCCGCCGCACCCTCCGCCACGTCGGGCGGAAATTCTGCGGCCCCACCATGCCAGGGCACGCCGGCCACACGGCCCACCGACGCTTTCCCCGCCGACGCAGACGGAAATGGGACACCCGCGCCTTGAGCCGTTGGCACCGGAGCAAAGACGGCGCACACATTCTATGAACTGGTTGAAGATTTGACTATCTTCTTCATGGACAAGGCGCATCAACGTGCGAGACGCGCATCGCGTTTCACGCGACTTCGCCCGCGCCACTCAGATGCGCTCCGCAGTAGCGCACCGACGTCGGCGAAAGCCCACGCAAGAACAACGCAGAGAAGGCAATGAACCCCAAGAAGATCTTGAGTGCAATCGCTTCCCCCTTCGTCGCAGCCGCTCTGGTCGCCGGTTTCTCCGTCGCCTCCACGGCGCCCGCGTCGGCATCCAGCATCCAGGACGGCTGGGTGCAGCTGTGCCCCTGGGGGAACTACAAGGTCCACCTTGAGTACTCCGACGAGCATGGGGCCACCCGCACTCTGAGCCCGACGCTCAACCCGGGCGCCGCATGCTGGTGGGGTCCGATGCCCACCGGTAGCCACCCCAGCCTCATTTGGATGGTCGGGCACTACAACACCACCGGCGGGACGTTCGATGTGATCGGCCCGGATCGCAAGTACGAGACGTTCTACGACGGTAAGTCGGGTATAGGGTTCGCGGCCGAAGGAACCACCGAGTTGCACGGAGGGGCCTCGCACTACTACAGGTACTGATGCCGTGGGGTCACAGCTCGCCGCCGTGGCGGCGACCCCCGGACACGGCACTGTGTGAAGCAGCGCGAACAACGCTGCGTCGTTCCTGCTGGATACCGGGCACCGGATACCCGCTCGCTCTGCCTATCCGTTGCACGCAGGCAGTCACCGTTCCGGCTGCCCTGACCTGAGTACTGAACACCGCAGTGCTCGAGGGCTCATTGGGCGGCGCATCAGGATGGCCCCGGTCCCGGCACCGTCGTCTCACGTCGGTGCCGGGACCGCTGCGTGCGCGGCGGCAGTGCCCTGCGCACCCGACTGTCGGCAGCGGCCGAGGGCTCTGCGACCGCACGGCTTCGGTGGTGGCCCCGCTCGGCACTGACCGGGCACACCCTCCACCGCGAACAGTAAATGACACAAAAGAGAGTCAAGTGAGAAAATTTCGACCAGTGGCCGCGCTAGTGACCGGCCTGCTGCTCTCCATCTCGCTGCCGGTCCTTGCCTCAGGGACACCGGCAGCAGCCGCGGTCGCAGCCGGACCCGGAGCGGCCGGACCGGAGCTCGGCCACGCCAACCGCACGGGCCCGCCCGCTGGTCTGCCGGACTGGTCGCGCGTGGGTTACCTGGGCGGCCAGGAGCTGCCCGGGGCCGGTGACATGACCGACGATCCCGGCTGCCGCATCACCCCGGAACTCCTCTCCGGCAAGTACGGAGTCATCGCGAACGACGGCATCGATGACACCACTGGATTGCAGAAGGCCATCGACGACATCAAGAGCCAGTGCTCACCGAGCGCCAACTTCCACCGGCTGTCACTGATCGAGTTGCCGGCCGGACGTATCGATGTGTCACGGCAGATGTACGTCGACGCCAGCTTCCTGATCATGCGCGGGAAGGGTTCCGGCGACGGGGGAACCAAGCTCGTGTTCCGTCCCGACGTCAATACCCGCTACGACGCGCTCGTCAACGGCCGCTGGGACCAGGACGGCATGGCGGCCGGCAGCGGCAGCGACATCGGCACGGGCGGCTGGATATGGCCGGGGCGGGGCATGTTCCGGGTGCAGACCCGAGACGTGGCGGATCGCTACAAGGACGACTTCGCCGCGGCCCCGGTCAATCGCAAGGACCTCTTCGAAGGCAGTGTCAACCAGCACTGGGTCTCCGGCATCAAGGTGGCCGCCCGAACCGACGACGCGGGGTTCTCGGCGAGGCAGGGGGACAACATCGTCCAGCTGAACTCGAAGGCCGACATGAAGGCGTTCACCCTGGGCGGCTATGCCTGGGTGGGAGCGGCCAACAGCGTCAAGTTCTACGAACAGCAGGGTGTGACGGACCGGGCCGCGATGGAGAACCTCCACATGCGCCAGCAGATGTTCCGGGTCACCGCTGTCGACAGCACCGCCAAGACCATCAGACTGGACCGCCCCCTGGAGTGGGACCTGCCCGTCGACTCGACCTCGGACGGGTCCGACTCACTGGGCACCACCCCGTATGCCAGCAAGGTCACCCCTCTGAAGGTGGTCGAGGGGGTGGGATTCGAGGACTTCGCCTTCACGCAGGACATGAACGGCCTGCCCAAGCTGGGCGGCGGCACCTACCAGCTCTCTCCCGACCAGGCCGTGCACAACTACGGCAACATGGCGCCCGAGTACGCGATGCACGGCATCGTCTTCAAGTGGGCCGCGAACAGCTGGGCGCGTGGGCTCAAGGCCACCATGACCGGTTCGCATCCGATCGTGACCGAGAACGCCCGCAACCTGCAGATCGAGCGGAACAGCTTCGACGGCGCGTGGAACAAGGGCAAGGGCGGCAACGGCTACCTGCGGGGCAGCCGTGTGTGGGACTCGCTGTGGGCGTACAACCTCAGCCGCAACCTGCGTCACTTCACCTTCCAGTGGTCGGCCAGCGGCAACGTCGCTTTCCGCAACGACCTCGATTCGGATCTGAACCTGCACGGCGGCTGGGAGCACAACAACCTGTTCGAACAGAACACGGTGAGAGTCCCCTATGAGCACCGCTCGGCCAACTGCCAGACGAATTGCGGCGGAGAGGGCGGCGAGATCGACGACGGTACCTGGCACCCGATCTGGTGGGCGGCCGGCCCCAAGGCGGTCAAGTGGTCGGGGTCCTCAGGACCGCAGAACGTCTTCTACAACAACACGCTCATCAAGCAGACCACGCCGGGCGGGCCGTTCGAGCCCTATGCGCCGTACTCGGCCGGCAGTGCCGGTGCCCAGGGCGGCACGGCCTTTGAGTTCGGCTCGGACAACAACGCCCCCCATCGGTTCCGCCCACTGAGTCAGGACGGCCAGCCGATTCCGGACTGGACCGGGCGGGAGACCCTGGACTACAAGGGAAAGGGAGTGGTGAACCTTTCCGTGGGCAATCGGTCGTCGTTGTTCCTGCGCGACACCGGTGGCGGGATCGACCCCCGTCAGAACGAGCGCCGCAAGGTGATCACCTGGAACATGCAGGGCGCCAACACCGCCGGCGCCAACAGCAACAAGTACAGCGTGGACCTCATGCGACTGGCGAACGACAACGACGCCGACATCATCCTCCTCCAGGAGGCCGGCTCGCCGCCGCCGTCCGCCCACCCCCTGAGAACCATCGCCAACGACAGGATCGAGTACTGGGACAGTCTCGGCTACGTCATCCCGGTCCAGGAATACCGAGTCGGCGGGACGTACGCCCGTCCGCAGGGCTACCTGTACTGGCTGCACACCGACACCAACGAAACGAGTCCGCCGGGCCGGGTGAACCTGGCCATTTGGACGCGTGAACGAGTGGACGAGAGCAACGTCCGCGTCATCAGGTCCGGGTTCTTCGACAGCCGACCCGCGCTCGGCGTCAACATCGGCGGAGTCTTCTACTTCACGGTCCACGGGCTCTCGGGCAGCGGCAACGACGATCCCCAACTGCTGGAAAACATCCGGGGGCGGATGACCCAAGCGGGTCCCGGTCAGACGGCGGTGCCGTGGATCGCCCTCGGTGACTACAACCGGGCCCCCTTCGCACCGTCGGACGGCGGAACGGACACTTCACTGCAAACCGCTCTCAACGCGCAGAACCCCAACACGTTCACCGTATGGGCCCCATCGGTTCCCACCCATCCGACGACGCAGGGCGGGCCCCCGCGAACCCTCGACTACGCGGTGACGCCGACCGGACCCAACGCAGGTCCCACGGTCAATGGAATCGCACGGATCGACAACCTGACGACATCGGACCACTACCCCGTCCTCTACGATCTCGTCGACCTGCCGGACCAGCCGCAACCCGGCGACCAGGCAGGAATACCGGTCCCGCCGGTCAATGCCGTGATGCGCAACGCCGGCACCACCAACGTGGCGGGCCCCTCCGGCAGCAGCAACGTGGTCAGCGACCAGCCGATCAATCAGGCGAACGTACCGATGCAGACCTTCAGCCTCTCTCCCGTGCCCGAGTTCCCCGGCTACTACCGGCTGATCCACGCCGCGGCGCCACTCGCCGGCCGTTACCTGGGGCAGGAAGGCGGTGCCCGCGACGCGCGCGTGGTGCTGTGGCCGACTGAAGCCGCCGATCAACTCTGGGCACCGGTCTATCAGGGCGACGGAACCTGGACGCTTCACAGTTACGTCACCGGTCAATTCCTCACCGCTGTCAACCGCGGACAGGCTCTCGCGGGACGGGACTTCGACGGCTCCGCCGGCCAGCGCTGGTTCCTCGAAACGCCGGCCCAGGCCACGGACGTCAACGAGATCGCCCTGCAGGATGCCGGGACGAACTCGTTGGTGCTGAACATCGACGACCTGGAGGAGGGAGACCTGCCGGTGATCCTCACCCCGGACGCCGATGAACCTCAGCAGCGGTTCATCACGATCCCCGCAGGCCGAACCGGCGAGGACGAGTGCTACTACCTTGCCTACGACGGGAAGTACATCAACTCGACATCGGGCCACCCAGAGGAGCCACGCGACGACAGCGCGGTCACGCTGAGCACGTTTCGCGGCAACGACGACGGCTACCTGTGGTGTGCGACGCCGACCGACGGCGGCGTCTTCCTGAGCAATCACACCACGGCCGACGACCGCCTCTACCTCGCGCATGGAGCGGAGTGGGCCCAGTTGACCGTCCGCGCCTTCTCGCCCGGTATCCCGGTAGCACTGTGGTCCCTGCGGTCCGCCACCAAGTGACGACGGGCGGACATGATCCGACGCCCGTCCGAAGGTGAGTGCCGCCGCTGATGCGCGCGGGGACGAAGGAGTCGCGGCACTCGGACCCCACCGAGTGCCGCGACTGCTAGGGAACCGATCGCGGCGCCGCGGAGAGAGGTGGTGCCCGGAACCGGACTCGAACCGGTACGCCCGCAAGGGGCAGCGAGGTTTAAGCTCGCCGTGTCTGCATTCCACCATCCGGGCAGGGCGGCGCGAGAGCGCAGCACGAGCCTATCCGGGAAGGTGGGTGGGAAGAGGCCCCGGATTCGTCATGTTGTCTGATTCTATTGCTCTCTGACGATCCATCAGATCAGGGGCGGCGCAACGAAACCACAGGCCCGGGGCGGTCCCCGGCGCGGACGGTGTCCCCTGCATATGACGCGAAATAGTTCCGCCCCAGAGGCGGCGCCTCGGGGTGGGTGTCATCCCCTGGTATGACCCGGGGGTCCCCGGGTACCTCTCGGGACTGCCCCCGGAACCAGGTCAGGGACGGATTACCGCGGCCGTTACCGCCGGGACGATGGACGGAGTCCGAACTCCCCCAGCGTTTCCGACAGGAGCAGCCTGCCGTGACCACCACCACCGCAACCCCGACTGCCACGGCCACGGCCGCACAGGCCACCGATCTGAGCAAGGTCTACGGCGAGGGCGAGACCCGCGTCGTCGCGCTCGACGCGGTCTCCGTGGAGTTCCGTGCCGGCGAGTACACCGCGATCATGGGGCCGTCCGGCTCCGGCAAGTCCACGCTGATGCACTGCATGGCGGGGCTGGACACGGTCTCCTCCGGGTCGGCGCGGATCGGCGACACCGAACTGTCCGGGCTGAAGGACAAGCAGCTCACCAAGCTGCGCCGGGACAAGATCGGCTTCATCTTCCAGGCGTTCAACCTGCTGCCGACGCTCACCGCCGCCGAGAACATCACCCTGCCGATGGACATCGCGGGCCGCACGCCCGACAAGGAGTGGCTGGACCGGATCGTGGAGACGGTGGGTCTGGCCGGCCGTCTCAAGCACCGCCCCTCGCAGCTGTCCGGCGGCCAGCAGCAGCGGGTCGCGGTGGCCCGGGCACTGGCGAGCAGGCCAGAGATCGTCTTCGCCGACGAGCCCACCGGCAACCTGGACTCCCGCTCCAGCGCCGAGATCCTCGGCTTCCTGCGCAACTCCGTGCGGGAACTGGGCCAGACCGTCGTCATGGTCACCCATGACCCGGTCGCGGCCTCCTACGCCGACCGCGTGGTCTTCCTCGCCGACGGGCGGATCGTCGACGAGCTGCACGGCCCGACCGCCGACACGGTGCTGGAGCGCATGAAGCGCTTCGACGCCAAGGGCCGCACGAGCTGACCGTCCGCCACCACCGAGCCGACCGAGAGACCCCACCTGCCATGTTCCGTACCGCCCTGCGCAACGTCCTGGCGCACAAGGCCAGACTGCTGATGACCGTGCTCGCCGTGATGCTCGGCGTGTCCTTCGTCTCCGGCACCCTCGTGTTCACCGACACCATAGGCAACGCCCTCCGCAAGGCCTCGGCCAGGAGCTACGCCGACGTGTCGGTGGCCGTCACCTACGGCGACCCCGACCACCCGCTCCCCCAGCGGCTGGTGGACGAGATCGGCCGGCTGCCCGGCGCCGGGTCCACCACCGCGACCGTCACCGGCTTCACCGCCGTCGCCGACAAGCAGGGCCGGCTGGTCGGCGACGGCTGGTCCACCCGCGGCGGCAACTACACCGGAGCGGACCGCTATCCGATACGCGAGGGCCGCGCCCCGCGGGACTCCTCCGAGATCGCGCTGGACTCCAGGACCGCCGAGCGGACGGGCTACACCGTCGGCGACACCGTCCGGATGTCCATCGACGGGCCGGTGATGCCGCAGAAGGTCACCGGCGTCTTCACCACCGACGACGGAAACGTCGCCGCGGGCGGCAGCCTGGTGCTCTTCGACACCGCCACCGCCCAGAAGCTCTTCGGCAAACCGGGCACGTACGAGGAGATCGACGTCAAGGCGGCCCCCGGCACGGCGCAGGCAACGCTGAAGGCCGACATCGAGAAGCTGCTGCCGCGCTACGCCAAGGACGCCTCCGCGACCACCGGCCGGAAGCTGGCGGACGACGAGGCGCGGCAGATCGCCTCCGACCTCAGCAGCTTCAACACCACGCTGCTCAGCTTCGCCGGGATCGCGCTCTTCGTCGGCATCTTCATCATCGCCAACACCTTCACGATGCTGGTCGCGCAGCGCACCAAGGAGCTGGCGCTGCTGCGCGCGGTCGGCGCGAGCCGCCGGCAGGTCACGCGGTCGGTACTGGCCGAGGCCCTCGTCGTGGGCGTGGTGGCCGGCGTGACCGGGTTCCTGCTGGGCATCGGCATCGCGGCCGTCATGCGGGCGGTGCTCGGCTCGGCCGGGGCGGAACTGCCCGACGGCGCGCTGGCCGTGCAGCCGGGCACGGCGGGAGCGGCGCTCGCGGTCGGCGTGGGCGTCACCATGCTCGCCGCGTGGCTGCCGGCCCGCCGCGCCGCCAAGATCCCGCCGGTCGCGGCGATGAGCAGTGTGCACGCCCCGTCCACGGTCAAGGGCCTGCTCCTGCGCAACACCCTCGGGGCGCTGCTCTCGGCGGCCGGCGTCGTCCTGGTGCTGGCCGGCTCGGGCATGAAGGACAACGGCAACATGGTGCTGGGCGGCGGCGCCGGACTGCTGCTGATCGGCGTCTTCGTCCTCACCCCGCTGCTGTCCCGGCCGGTGGTCGCCGCGGCGGGGCCGCTGCTGCGTCCCTTCGGCATCACGGGCAAGCTCGCCCGGCAGAACTCGGTGCGCAACCCGCGGCGGACCGCCGCGACCGCGTCGGCGCTGATGATCGGGCTCACCCTGATCACCGCCCTCACGGTGGTGGCCATTTCCGTCAAGACCACCGTGGACGAACTGGCGGCCGCCCACCTGAAGTCCGACTACCAGGTCACCATGGCCACCGGCCGGAACCTCTCCCCCGAGGTGGCCGAGCGGGTCGCGGGCCTCGACGCGGTCACCGTCTCCAGTGCGGTGCGGGACGCGCACACCGAGCTCGGCGGCGAGGACGAGTGGATCACCGGCGTCGACGCGCCCCAGATCGCGCGGCTGCTGGCGCTGGACTTCACCCGGGGCTCCGTGGCGGCGGTGCACGGCTCCTCGATGGTCGTGGACTCCGACACGATGAAGCGGCGCGGCTGGCACCCCGGGCAGACCCTGCCGGTGCGCTACGACGACGGCACCAAGGGGCGGCTGACGATCGGCGGCGTCTACCAGGGCGGCGACCTCATCAACGGCGTGATCATGGACAACGCCACGGTCACCCCGCACACCCCGAAGGCCGGGGACATGCGGGTGCTGGTGAAGATGGCCGGCGGCGCCGACGAGGCCAACCGCGACGCCCTGGTGAAGGCGCTCGGCGAGAACCCGGTCATCAAGGTGCAGGACAAGGCGGACATCTCCCGGGAGCTCAGCTCCACCATCGACCTGATGCTGAACATCCTCTACGGACTGCTCGCGATGGCGGTGCTGGTCGCGGTGCTGGGAGTGATCAACACGCTGGCGATGTCGGTCTTCGAGCGCAAGCACGAGATCGGCATGCTGCGGGCGATCGGCCTGGACCGGACCGCGGTCAAGCGGATGATCCGGCTGGAGTCCCTGCTGATCTCCCTGTTCGGCGCCGTGCTCGGCACGGGCCTGGGGGTGTTCCTGGCCTGGGCCGTCGGCGGGCTGATCAGGCCCAGTCTGCCGAGCTACGCGATCGTCCTGCCCTGGGACCGGATCGCGGTGTTCCTGTCGATCGCCGCAGTGGTGGGCCTGCTGGCCGCGCTGTGGCCGGCCCGGCGGGCGGCCCGGCTGAACATGCTGGAGGCCATCAAGGCCGAATAGCCGGCCGGCGGGCGGCGGCCGGCGGCCGGACGCCGACGCGCCGCGGGGCGGAGGTCCGGTGACCCCCGCCCCGCGGTACGCCGTACCGGTCCTACCCGCCCTGCCCGCCGTACCCGAGCCACTCGGCCCGGGTGCGCGGCATCCCGGAGTCGCCCGACTCCCGGGTGCGGACCGCGACGATCTGGTTGACCCCGATGCGGTTGTGCTCGAAGGCCAGCGCCGAGGCCGCCATGTACAGCCGCCAGACCCGGGCCCGCCCGGCGCCCGCGAGGCGCACGGCCTCGTCCCAGTTCGCCTCCAGGTTGGCGACCCACTCGCGCAGGGTCAGGGCGTAGTGCTCGCGGATCGCCTCCACGTCGCGGACCTCCAGGCCCGCGTCCTCCAGCCGGGCGACGGTCGAGCCGACGGGGGCCAGTTCGCCGTCCGGGAAGACGTACCGGTCGATGAACTCGTCGACGTGGTAGGCGTCCTCGTCGTCCCACGGGCGGCGGCCGATCTGGTGGTTGAGCAGCCGGCCGCCGGGCCGCAGCAGCCCGTGCAGGATGCCCGCGTACTGGAGGTAGCGCTCGCGGCCCACGTGCTCGGCCATGCCGATCGACGAAATCGCGTCGTAGGGGCCGTCGTTGACCGCCCGGTAGTCCTGGACGCGGATCTCGACGCGGTCGGTGAGCCCGGCCTCGGCGACCCGCTTGCGGGCGTACGCCGCCTGCTCGGTCGAGAGCGTGACGCCGGTGGCGTGCACCCCGTACCGCTCGGCGGCGTGCATCACCATCGAGCCCCAGCCGCAGCCGACGTCCAGCAGCCGCTGTCCGGGCTTCAGGTCCAGCTTGCGGCAGATCAGGTCGAGCTTGGCCTCCTGGGCGTCCTCCAGGGTCGCGTCGGGCCCCTCCCAGTAGGCGCAGGAGTAGACCATGGACGGGCCGAGCACGAGCTCGTAGAAGTCGTTGCCGACGTCGTAGTGGTGGCTGATGGCCTGCCGGTCGCGGATCGGGCTGTGCAGCACGCCGCCGCGTCTGCGGACCTCCTCCGGCGGCGGGGGCGGGGGCAGTCCGGGGCCGGCGAGCGAGAGCACCTCGCGGGCGATCAGGGCGGTCCCGGGGTCGCGCAGCCGGGCGAGCAGACGTCGGTAGGCCGGCTCGCCCTCCTCCGGCGGACGGCCCCAGACGACCCCGGCGAGCCGGTGCAGCGCCTCGTACAGGTCGCCGTCCACGTCGAGTTCACCGGCCACCCACGCACGCACCAGGCCCAGTTCGCCGGGCTTGAACAGCATCCGGCGCAGCGCCCTGCGGTGCCTGACGACCAGGGCCGGCGCGTCCGGCGGCCCGGTCTCGCTGCCGTCCCACGCGCGGATGCGCAGCGGGAAGGGAACGCCGAGCGCTTGCTTGGCGAGAGCGGTCAGTCGTCCGGCCGTATCGGCCATGGCGCGTACCTCCGTGCCTCCATGAAGACGGGTCCACTGCGCAGGGAAAACAGATGTGGAGTACAACCACATTCCCGGAAACGTAGTTCTCCCCTACCCATCTCACGTTTGCAGTGTGCACGGCCAGGACACGGGCATGCCGAAGGGCGCCCGCCCCACGGATGGCGGACGCCCTTCGGCTGTAACGGGTGAACGAGCCCTTCGGCCCGGCGGCGGCTAGGCCTTGGCCTTGGCCGGGGACGCCTCGGCCGGGGCCACGGGGGCCGGCAGCGGCTTGGCGGCCTCGTAGAACTCCTCGCGGGGGTTCTCGATGGCGCCGAGCGAGACGACCTCGCGCTTGAGGAAGACCGCCAGCGTCCAGTCCGCGAGGACCCGGATCTTGCGGTTGAACGTCGGCACCGCCATGCCGTGGTACCCACGGTGCATGTACCAGGCCAGGCGGCCCTTGAACTTCAGCTTCATCTTGCCGAAGCGGACCAGGGCGACACCCTTGTGCAGGCCGAGGCCGGCGACGGCGCCCTTGTTGGCGTGCTTGTACTCCTTCTGCGGGAAGCCCCGCATACCGGAGACCACGTTGTCGCCGAGGACCTTGGCCTGGCGCAGCGCGTGCTGGGCGTTGGGCGGGCACCAGGCGCCGGGGCCGGAGGCCAGGTCGGGGACCTGGGCGTTGTCGCCGGCGGACCAGATGTAGTCGGTGCCCTGGACCTGGAGGGTCGGGGCGGTGTCGACGTGGCCGCGCGGGCCCAGCGGCAGGCCGTACTTGGCCAGCACCGGGTTGGGCTTGACGCCGGCGGTCCACACGATGGTGGAGGCGTCGACCTCCAGGCCGTTGGCGAGCACCACGTGCTTGTCGACACAGGACTTCATCGACGTGCCGAGGTAGACCTCGATGCCGCGCTCGCGCAGGTGCTCCAGGCCCCAGGTGCCGAGCTCAGGACCGACCTCGGGGAGGATCTTGTCGGCGGCGTCGACCAGGATGAAGCGCATGTCCTCGCGCTTGACGTTCGCGTAGTACTTGGCCGCGTCGCGGGCCATGTCCTCGACCTCGCCGATGGTCTCGGCACCGGCGAAGCCGCCGCCGACGAAGACGAAGGTGAGGGCCTTGCGGCGGACGTCCTCGTCCGTCGTGGAGGCGGCCTTGTCGAGCTGCTCCAGCACGTGGTTGCGCAGGCCGATGGCCTCCTCGACGCCCTTCATGCCGATGCCGTTCTCGGCCAGGCCGGGGATCGGGAAGGTGCGGGAGACGGCGCCGAGCGCGACGACCAGGTAGTCGAAGGGCAGTTCGTAGGACTCGCCCACGAGCGGCTCGACGACGGCGACCTTGCGGTCCTGGTCGATGGTGGTGACCCGGCCGGTCAGAACCTCCGCCTGGGGCAGTACGCGGCGCAGCGGCACCACGACATGGCGGGGGGAGATGCTGCCGGCCGCGGCCTCCGGCAGGAAGGGCTGGTACGTCATGTACGAACGCGGGTCGACGACCGTGACGGTCGCCTCCGCATAGCGCATCTTCTTGAGGATGCGCCGGGCCGCGTACAGGCCGACGTACCCACCGCCTACTACGAGGATCCTGGGACGCTCCGTGGTGCTCATGCTTCGAGTATTCACCACGTCCCGGGGGGTACCTCGTGAGCCCCTTCACAAGGTTTCCCGGGCCCTCTGCTACACTGCGCCGCTTCGTGATCAGGACCACAGCCGCCGGGGGGAACCCGTTGCCGGCCGCAGGCGTTGAGTACCCGTCCCACCAGCGACGATCGGCATCCGGGGGGCCTCGACAACGCTCCCGCAATATGGACGAAACACGGGCCCGGCAAGGGCTCTTGGGGGTTCCGGGGGCCCTTGCGCGGGGCAGTTGGGCCGTCCGGCGGGAACTTTCATGTGAAGAAATTCACGAACCTTCTGCGGCAGGCGTGTCGGGCCCACCGCGAAGGCCCGCTCACCTGACAAGCGTGCTGCTCAGGCGATGCTCCAGGCGATGCCGTCGAGGATGTCGTGCTCGCTCACCACGACCTCCCGGGCACCCGTCCGCTCCATGATCCGCAGCAGCACGAGCGCCCCCGCACCGATCACGTCGACCCGCCCCGGATGCAGCACCGGGATCGCCGCGCGCTCGGCGTGCGTGGCGGCCAGCAGCCGCTCGGTGACCGCGCGGACCTGCTCCACCGGGATGCGGGCGTGGTGGATCGCCACCGGGTCGTACTCCGCGAGGCCCAGTGCGATCGCGGCGACGGAGGTCACGGAACCGGCGAGCCCGACGAGCGTGCGCGCCTCGCGCAGCGACACGGTGGCCTCCGCCAGGTCCAGCGCGGCGTCGATGTCCCGCGTCATGGCGGCGATCGCCCCGGGGGTCGGGGGGTCGGTCACGACGCCGTCGCGCACCAGGTGCCGTTCCGTCATCCGCACGCAGCCGACGTCGACCGAGCGGGCGGCGGTGACGGCGGTGTCGCCGACGACGAACTCCGTCGAGCCGCCGCCGATGTCGGTGACGAGGAAGGGGCGCGCCAGGTCGGCGCGGCCCACCAGCTCCCGGGTGGCCCCGGTGAAGGAGAACTCGGCCTCCTGGTCACCGCTGATCACCTCGGGCTCGACGCCGAGGATGTCCACCACGCCGCGCACGAAGTCCTCACGGTTGGAGGCGTCGCGGGAGGCGGAGGTGGCCACGAAACGGATCGCGTCGGCGCCCAGTTCGCCGATGACCGCCGCGTACTCGCGGCAGGCCGCGAAGGTGCGCTCCAGCGCCTCGGGGGCCAGCCGGCCGGTGCGGTCCACGCCCTGGCCGAGCCGGACGATGGTCATCCGGCGGTCCAGGTCCTTGATGGCGCCGGTCGCTGGGTCCGCGTCGGCGACCAGCAGGCGGATCGAGTTGGTGCCGCAGTCGACGGCGGCGACACGGGTCACTGGTCGCCCCCCTCGGCGCCGGTGCCGCCGTCGGGGTCGACGCACGGTCCCTTGCGCCACCATTCCGGCAGCAGCGCGATCGCCTCGTCGCCGAGCGGGTTGACCCCGGGGCCGGCCGCGAGGGAGTGGCCGACCAGCACGTGCAGGCACTTGACCCGGTCGGGCATGCCGCCCGCGCTGGGGAAGCCCTGCAGCACCTCGATCGCGTCGCGGCGGGCGATGTAGTCCTCGTGCGCGGCGCGATAGCCGGCGGCGAGTTCCTCGTCCTCGGCCAGCCGTGCGGTCATGTCCTTCATGACCCCCTCGGCCTCCAGGGTGCCGATCGCGGACGCGGCTCGCGGGCAGGTCAGGTAGTACAGCGTCGGGAACGGCGTGCCGTCCTCCAGTCGCGGCGCCGTCTCGACGACGTCCGGGTTGCCGCAGGGGCAGCGGTGCGCGACGGCCCGCAGACCGCGCGGGACGCGGCCCAACTGCGCCCCGATGGCGGCGACATCGCGCTCCGTCGGCGGGGCGTGCTCGGTGGGCGGCGGGGGCGTTTCCATGCCTGGGTGCGTCTCTTTCAGCGGTGTGCGGGGGCGGCGGCGTCGGCGTGGTCGACACCGTCCCACAGGTTGGCGTACCAGGGGCGGCGGGCGGCGTTGTCGCCGTCGCCGCGGTGCGGGCCGGCGGCCTCGTCGCCCCGGGCGGCGGCCCCGGTGGGCCTGACCACCGTATACGCCGTCTCGCCGGGCAGGACGTAGTGGAGCCGGGCCCGGGCCTGCGCCTTGACGTACTCGGGGTCCTGCCAGCGGGCCTTCTCCTCGCGCAGCTCCTCGACCCGTCGGCGGGCCTGGTCGGCCTGCTTGCGCTGGTCGGCGATCTGCGAGCGCTGCGCCACGTACTGGCGCGTGGGGTAGGCGAGGGCGACCACCAGCGCGCACACGACGAGGGCGAGCAGCGCGGCACGCCCGGTCAGCCGGTTGCGGCCGCGGGGCAGCGAGGGCCGCCGCGGGCGGCCGGTGGCGCGGTAGACCCGGGCCTGCGCCTGTGCCCCGAGGGCACGGATGCGCGTCGCGGTGGAGAAGCGATCCGGCACGTGCACCTCCGGTGGGGGGTTCGCGTTCGTCGTTGCCCCGGGGGGACCGGTGGACCGGTGTTCCGGTGACCGTGAACCGCTGCCGCCCGCCGCGGGTGCGGCGGGCGGCAGCAGGGCGTGCGTCAGCCCTTGAAGCGCGGGAACGCCGAGCGGCCGGCGTACACGGCCGCGTCGTCGAGGATCTCCTCGATGCGCAGGAGCTGGTTGTACTTCGCGACGCGCTCGCTGCGGGCGGGGGCGCCGGTCTTGATCTGGCCGCAGTTGGTGGCGACGGCGAGGTCGGCGATGGTGACGTCCTCGGTCTCGCCGGACCGGTGCGACATCATGCACTTGTAGCCGTTGCGCTGCGCCAGCTCGACGGCGTCCAGGGTCTCGGTCAGCGAGCCGATCTGGTTGACCTTGACCAGCAGGGCGTTGGCGGTGCCGTTGTCGATGCCGCGCTGCAGGCGCTCGGGGTTGGTGACGAACAGGTCGTCGCCGACGAGCTGGACCTTGTCACCGAGCTGCTCGGTGATGGTCTTCCAGCCGTCCCAGTCCTCCTCGTTCAGCGGGTCCTCGATGGAGACCAGCGGGTACGCCGCCACCAGCTCGGCGTAGTACGCGGTCATCTCGGCCGCCGAGAGGGACTTGCCCTCGAAGGAGTAGCTGCCGTCCTTGTAGAACTCGGAGGCGGCCACGTCGAGTGCCAGCGCGATGTCCTGGCCCGGCTGGTAGCCGGCCTTCTTGATGGCCTCGACGATCAGGTCGAGGGCGTCGCGGTTGCTGGGCAGGTTGGGGGCGAAGCCGCCCTCGTCGCCGAGGCCGGTGGACAGGCCGCGCTCCTTCAGGACCCCCTTGAGGGTGTGGTACACCTCGGCGCCCCAGCGCAGAGCCTCGGAGAAGGACTCCGCGCCCACGGGCGCGATCATGAACTCCTGGATGTCCACGTTGGAGTCGGCGTGCGAGCCGCCGTTCAGGATGTTCATCATCGGGACCGGCAGCACGTGGGCGTTCGGGCCGCCGAGGTAGCGGAAGAGCGGGAGGTCGGAGGCCTCGGACGCGGCGTGGGCGACGGCCAGCGAGACACCCAGGATGGCGTTCGCGCCGAGGGAGGACTTGTCCGGGGTCGCGTCCAGGTCGAACATCGCCTGGTCGATCAGCCGCTGCTCGGTGGCGTCGTAGCCGACCAGCTCCGGGCCGATCTGCTCGATGACGGCGAGCACGGCCTTCTCCACGCCCTTGCCCAGGTAACGGCTCTTGTCACCGTCACGGAGCTCAAGGGCCTCGAACGCTCCGGTGGACGCTCCGGAGGGCACGGCGGCACGGCCCGTGCTGCCGTCGTCGAGGCCGACCTCGACCTCCACGGTGGGGTTGCCTCGCGAGTCGAGGATTTCCCGGGCTACGACGACGTCGATCGACGGCACGTGAGTCTCCTTCTGATGTCTCTTCGTTTCGGGCATGAGCCTAACCGACCCGAAAAGCCCCGTCCGGGCACGCTCCGGGGAAGTCCGCACCGGACCGGGAACGGAAGGGGGCACCGAGAAGAACGATCGGGGAAGGACGCCCGCCGACCGGCACGGCGCGGCGCACCGCGCGCGGGCCGCGACGGGGCGCGCCCGAGCTGCCGCGCGGGCGCCCGGCAGGGCGCCCGCGGCGGACGGCACCGGGTCAGCGGCGGCCGAGCTCCAGGGTCTCGCCGGCCACGATCTGGTCCGGGTCCTCGCCGATGACGTCCTTGTTGGCCGCGTACAGTCCGCGCCACCCGCCCGGCAGGCCCTGCTCCATGGCGATCCCGCACAGCGAGTCGCCCTCCTGCACCACGTAGCGGTTGCCGCTGGTGGTCTTGGTGGCGGTGCCCTCCGTCGCGCCGCGGTCCGTGCCGCGGTCCGAGCGGTCGTCCGCGCTGCGGGTGGTGCCGCGGGCGATGCTGCCCCAGGCGGCGTCGCCCTCGACGACCTGCGGAGGCGTCGCGGTCCGGCCGCGCGTGCCGCTGCCGGCGTCCGTCGTGCCGCCGGGCGCCTGGGACGTGCTGCCGGCCTCGGGCTTGCGGTGCTTGCCCGGGAGCTTGACGGAGGTGCCGGTGGAGACCTCCGGGTCGGCGGTGGCGGCAGCGTCCGGGACGGCGGTGGAGTCGTCGCCGCTGTCCGAGGACCCGGCGGACGCGTCCGTGCCGGAGTCGGTGCCGGTCCCGGAGTCCGTGCCGGTGCCGTCGGCGGAGCCGCTGGTGGCGCCCTTGTCGTCGTTGTCCGTGCCGGTGCCGGTGCCGGAGTCCGTACCGGTGCCGTTGCCGGTACCGGTGCCCTGGTCGTCGTGGGAGTCGCCGCCGAGGAGGTCCTGCAGCACCTCGCCCAGCCCGGCCTGGTCGGCACAGCCGGACCACGCGTCGGGGCCGAGCACGCCGAGGATCTTCTCCGCGACGGTTATCTGCTCATTGCGGCTGGCGAGGTCGGGGCGCTCGGCGTAGGCCGTGCCGCCGTACTGCCGCCAGGTCTCCTCGGTGATCTGCAGGCCGCCGTAGAACCCGTTGCCCGTGTTGGAGCTCCACAGCCCGCCGCTCTCGCAGGAGGCGACGGCGTTCCAACTGGCGCCGGCGTCCGCGGCGCTCGCGCCGCTCGCCGCGAAGAGGGGGAGCGTGAGGCCCGCCCCGGTCGCCGCGACCGCGACCATGGCGGTCGGGGCCTGACGCGGCTTGCGGTGTCGGCCGTTCCCGGACTTCAGCATGCGCCATCGCCTTTCAGGTTCGAATATCGCGATGGCGCCTGACCGTAGTGGCCTTGGCCCATGCATCACAAGTCGATGTCTCGCGGATCACGTGAAGATCACGCTATGACGCCCAGTCAGTCACGTTCCGGTGTGAAGGAGACGGGCAAGGTCCGCAAACCTCTCATGATGAGCCCACCGCGCCAGCGCAGCTCGGCCGGATCAGCCGCGAGCCGCAGGTCGGGCAGCCGGGTCAGCAGCGTCGCGAGCGCGGACCGCGCCTCCAGCCGGGCCAGTGGCGCACCCAGGCAGTAGTGGATGCCGTGACCGTAGCCGAGGTGCTGGTTGTCCCGGCGGGAAAGGTCCAGGGTGTCCGGCTCGTTGAAGCGCGCGGGGTCGCGGTCTGCGGCCGCCAGCACCACCAGCACGGGGTCCCCGGTCGCGATCTCCTGGCCGCCGACGGTGAGCCGCTCCGTCGCGAACCGCCAGGTCGCCAGCTCCACCGGCCCGTCGTAGCGCAGGAGTTCCTCGACGGCCGTGCCGAGCAGTCCGTCCTCGCCCTGGGCGAGCGCGTCCTGGAGCCGGCGCCGCGGGCCGGGGTTGCGCAGCAGCGTGTACATGCCGTTGCCGATGAGGTTGACGGTGGTCTCGAACCCCGCGAAGAGCAGGATGAACGCCATCGCGGCGGCCTCGTTCTCGGTGAGGTGCTCGCCGTGGTCACTCGCCCTGATCAGACCGGAGATCAGGTCGTCGCCGAGGTCCGCGCGCTTGCGGTGGATCAGCTCCAGCAGATATGCGCGCATTTTCTTCACCGACCGGGCGACCCCGCCGCGCGGGCCGCCGCCGTGCCGGATCATCATCCCGGCCCAGTCCCGGAAGTCGTCCTGGTCCTCGGCGGGGACGCCGAGCAGGTCGCAGATCGCGTAGATGGGCAGCGGGAAGGCGAACTCATGGATGAGATCGGCCTCCCCCTTCGCGGCGAAGCCGTCGATGAGCCGGTCGGTCAGCTCCTGCACCCGCGGGGCGAACTCGGCGACGCGGCGCGGGGTGAAGGCCTTGGAGACCAGCCGGCGCAGCCGGGTGTGGTCCGGCGGGTCGATGTTGAGCAGGTGCGTCATCAGGTCGGCGCTCCGCTCGCCCGGGATGCCCACCTTCCCCTTCGCATGGGCCCGTTCGGAGTGGTGGACGGGGTTCTTGCTGAGCCGTCCGTCGGCCAGCGCCTGCCGCGCGTCCGCGTACCGGGTCACCAGCCACGCGTCCACACCGCTGGGGAGCGTGGTGCGGTGCACCGGTGAGTGCTCGCGCAGCCAGGCGTACGCGGGATAGGGATCGGTGGCGAACTGCCAGGTGAACAGCTCGGGGGGCTCGGGGGTCACGCTGTCATGCACCCCATGACGTTAGCCGCTCGCGGCTGAGCCGGTCGGCCAGCCGGGTCGTCTCCGGCAGCCGGTAGGAGGGGGACAGGGCCAGGACGTGGCGACACGCGGTGTCCAGGTCGATGCCGTGGCCGGTCGACACGTACACCGGCCGCACCCCGCTCCGCGTGCGCAGCACCCGCCCCACCGTCTCGCCCGCGTCGACCAGCGGCACCGACGCCCCGCGCTCCTCGCCGAGCGCCTCCGGGTCGTACGTGCCGGTGAACGGGGTCTTCGCCACGCCCACGGCCGGCAGCCCGGTGACCACCCCCAGGTGGCAGGCCAGGCCGAAGCGGCGCGGGTGGGCGAGCCCCTGACCGTCGCAGAGCAGCAGGTCCGGCGTGACGGTCAGGCCCCGCAGCGCCTCGATCAGCACGGGGAGCTCCCGGAAGGCGAAGAGCCCCGGGACGTACGGGAAACCCGCCCGGGCCGTCGCGGTGGCCCGGTCGACCGGGGCGAGCGTGGCCGCGTCGAGCACGACGACGGCGGCCGCCACGATGTCCTCCGCGGCGCCGTGACCCCCGCCGTACGCGACGTCCAGCCCCGCCACGTACCGCGGCCGCTGCGGGCCGGGCCCGCGGTGGTCGGCCAGCGGCCGGAGCCGGTCCTGCAGGGCCAGGGCCCCGGCCTCGTCGCGCGGCCATGCGTGGGGGACGTCGATGCGCATGGCCGCGAGACTACGGCGGGGTCAGGTCTGTCCGCCCCGCTGGTCCCTGCCGTCGCCGTTGGCGGGGCCCCTACCGCGCTCCGGCCCGGGTGTCCGGTTCCGGCCCGCGGCGTGGGCCTTGGGCACGGGCACGCCCTCCGGCGGGGTGGCGACCCCGTGGGAACCCCAGTTGCCGAAGCCCTTGAGGGAGTGCGGGAGGTGACGGATGCCGTCCTGCGGCCACTCGTCGTAGTCACGCCACTCGGTCAGGCGGTGCCGCTCCCCGTCCTGGTGACCGGGGCCGTGGTCGGCCGGGGTCTCGCGGCCGTACTCCTGCCGCGTGTGCCACGCCCCGCCGCGGGGCTGTGGCCGCTGCTCGGGCGGCGGCTCCTTGGACCGGGCGTACAGGCCGATCGACACGGCGCCTATCAGCAACCCGACGAGGAAGATGCCCACGACCAGCGGGGCGATGCCGACGAGGTAGTCGTGCGGCACGGCCAGCTGGATCTGCTCAAGTGCTCGCATGTCACCCATTTACCCCATTCGCCCCGAGTCATCCCTCCCACCCGCCCTCCCCCAACCTTCGGCCGGGGGTGCCCCCAGCCCGGCGCGGTCAGTCACCCCGGCGCGCGTTTCGTGGGGGCCGGGTGCGGGGCCTCCGGGGCCGGCCATTCTGGACAGCACATTTAGGTGCCTCAGGCACCTGCCGTTGATCACCCCGGGTTGTGCACCCACATATGCTCCACAGTCCAGAACACCCACCCTCCCCCAGCCTCCGGCCGGGGGTGCCCCCAACTCCCCCGCCCCCTCCGTTTCGTATCGCGCCTGATCCCCGGTGGGGGGTAGAAGCGGCACCGTGCCTGGGGCCGCCCGCTGGCGCAGCGCGGTCCGCGGGGGCAAGAGTGAGGCGATCGGGGTCACCCGGACCGCCCCCACACCCCCCACCGGTGCGGTCCGCGGGGCCAGCGCTCGCGCGGCAGGCGGCCGGGGCAGAGGGAGGCGACCCGGGAGGGGATGTGGCTGGGTGCCCCCGCAGGGGGCAAACGGGGCGCACCCCCGGCGTGGCACCGACCCCCGACGCACGCAGCGCAGGGCCCGCACTTACCGCGCCGGGCTGGGGGAGGGCGGGCGGGGAAAAAGCCCACCCGGACCGGAATCAGCGGGTCTCGGCCTCCACAATCGCATCCCGGTAGCGCCGCGCAGCGGCCCGCAGCGCCGACTCCGGATCGATCCCCGCCGCCTGCGCCGCCAGCGCCAACGCCAGCAGCCGCTCCCCCGTGTCCGCCGCGTCCGCGTCCGGAACCGGCACGTCGAGGCCCGCCCGGTCCGCGCGAGCGCCCAGCTTGGCCGCCAGCGCCAGGGCGGGCTGGCCGAGCGGGACGCCCTCCGTGACCGACGTGCGCTGCTTCTCCTGCTCCTTCATCCGCAGCCAGTGCGCCTGGACCTCTTCCGGCGTCTCGGCCGTCTCGTCACCGAAGACGTGCGGGTGTCGGTGGACGAGCTTGTCGACGATCGTCGCGGCGACGTCGTCGATGGAGAACGGCTCCTCCGGGTCGTCCTGTGCGATCCGCGCGTGGAAGACCACCTGGAGCAGCACGTCGCCGAGTTCCTCGCGCAGTGCGTCCCGGTCGCCCTCCTCGGCCGCCTCGACGAGCTCGTAGATCTCCTCGATGCCGTACTTCACCAGTTCCTGGCTGGTCTGCACGCTGCTCCAGGGACACTCACGGCGGATCCGGTCCATCACCTGGACCAGGTCGAGCAGCCGGGCGCCGGGCAGGTCGTAGGAACCGGGCAGCAGCTCCAGGTCGGGCATGCTCACCCGGCCCGAGCCGCCGAGCCGGGCCAGTTCGTCGGTGACGGCGGCGTCGCCCTCGCCGCCGGTGAGGTAGACCACCGTGCGCCCGCCCCCGGTGAGGTCGACCAGGTCGCGGCCGGTGGGCGCGGAGTGCTCCACGGCGACGCCGGCCTCGCGCAGGTAGGGCAGCTGCGGGTGCCCGGGGTCGGGGCAGACGACCCGGTCGGCACCGCGCAGCAGCTCCCACGCCGGCCAGGACAGCAGGCCGGGGGCGACGCGGTGGGTGGTGGTCAGCAGTACCAGGCGGCCCGGGCGGGCGGAGTCATCCAAGTGGTCCACCCGACGAAACTACCTCGCCCGGGTGACGGCTAGGCATCCGCCTTGGCGGCGCTCACCTCGGTCAGCCACGGGTCCTTGTTGGTGTCGAGGGTGAGCTTCTGCGCGTTCCACGTGCCGTAGCGAGGGTTCACGTCGATGTCGAGGCGGCCGGCAGTGCGGCGCAGGACCGTGAGCAGGGCGGCCTGGCCGTCCGGGGTCTGCACGTTCGCGCCGTAGTGGGCGGCGACCTTCTGCATGAGCAGGTCGGTGCGGATGCTCTCGTCGATGTCGGCGGGGATCATCGCGTACGTCTGCAGGACCTGCGCCTCCAGCTGCTGCTTGCCGCCGGCCTGCGTCTCGGCGGCGCGGCGGGCCTGCTGCACCTCGCGCGGGGTGACGGAGACACCGGCGTCCTTGGCGGCGCGCTCGATGACCCGGGCCTGGACGAGGCTGTGCACGGTGTTGCGCTGGAGGTCGCTGCTGGCCTCGATGAGCTGGTCGGCCTGCGGCGACTTCTCCTGGGCGGCACGCACCGCCGCGACCCTCGCCTGCACCGTGTTCACGGTGATCTGCCGCCCGCCGACGACGGCCGCGGCACCGGCGTGCGGTGTTCCGCAGGAGGTCAGGAGTGGCGCGGCGACGAGCACGGCGGCGGTGGCGAGGGCGGAGAGCGCAGTCCTGCGGCGGAGCATTTTGCCTCCCGGCAAGGGATCGGGCGACGGTGCACGATCTGGCAGATGCAGTGATCGAGGATATTGAGCGGGGACCCGCAATATCCAGCACTCTGCACAAACGATGCCGGGGCCGGTCAGGTGTCGCAGGCCACTCCGTCCCCGTCCCGGTCCAGATCACGCGAGTAGCCGGGGTCGCCGCGGTGGAGCGGGGCGGCGCCCGCCTTCCGGACGGCGGCGCAGTTCGGGTACGAGGTGGCGCCGGAGCCGGGCTTGTCGTCGCCGCCCTTGCCGTCGCCCTGGTCGTCCTTGCCGGAGGGCGCCGCGCCGGGCACGTCCGGCTTGCCGGAACCGGGCAGCCGCTCGTCCGGGCAGGTGCGCAGGACCTCGGTCATGGCGTCCTTCTCGGCCGCGGTGACCCACAGGCCGTACTTCTTCTTCACCGCCACCTGGCGGGCGACGTAGGGGCAGCGGAACGCCTTGTTGGGGGGCAGCCAGGTCGCGGCGTCGCCGTCGCCCTTGCCGCGGTTGGCGGGGCCGTCGACGGCGAGGAGGTTCAGCGGGTCGTTGGCGACCTGTATCCGCTTGTCGCGGTCCCAGTACTTGGCGCCCTTCTGCCACGCGTCGCTGAGCGCCACGACGTGGTCGATGTCGATGGTGCTGCGGCCGCGGGTGAAGCTGATCCCCTTGCCGGTGTACGGGTCGTCGAGCTTGCCGGAGGTGACGATGCAGTCGCCGCCGTCGTCGGACCGGAAGGACTCGTCGGTCAGGTCGCGCTGCAGTATGTCGTCGCGCGTGTCGCAGCCGTTGTGGTCGGTGTCCACCCAGGAACTGCCGAACTGGTCGCGTGCGTAACCGGTCTTGGGCGCACGGCCCTTGACCGTCAGGTCACCGACCGCCTTGAGCGCCGAACCCGCCGGCGCCGCCGCGTCGCTGCCCTGCCCTCCGAGGCCCTCGCCCGTGCACCCCGCGACGCCGAGGAGCACCGCGAGCAGCGCCGCTGCCGTTCCCGTCCTTGAACCCGCCCTGGTAGTGACCACCTTGGCACTGTAGGGGGTGGGGGGCGGCAACCGGCAGGGGGCCTTCCGGCCGGCGAGTGCGCCGGGGCCGCCGCCCCCGCCCCGTCAGCCGGTGACGGCGACCGGGGCGTCCCAGTAGTCGCGGTCCACGGTGAGGGTGTAACCGCCCCGGGTCTCCTTGCTGTTGACCATGTACTGGTGGCCGCGGCGGTGCCCGGTCCACAGGGCTGTGGAGAACGGCCAGTCGGCGGTCGTCGTCTTGTTCTGGTCCCACAGCGCGTACCAGAGCGCGTCGGGCAGGTCGGTACGGTCCTTGGCCTGGGCGACGGCGGCGGCGCTGCTGCTCTTGAATCCGTAGAAGCCGGCCCAGTCGTTCTTGGCGTGGACGGCCTTGTCCCAGGCCCGGATGTAGGTGAGGACCGCGGTGTTGCACGCGGTGTTGGTGGTGTCGTACGACTCCATGTCCAGGTACAGCGTGCTGCCGGCCTTCATCCCGAGCGCCGCCGCCTTGGCCACCGCGTCCGCGCCGTCCGCGGCGCCGAGGGATGCGGCCGTGCCGGCGGTCAGCTTCTCCGGGTTGCGGCTCGTCTGGCACGGCGGCTGCGCGCCGACGTACAGCGGGATCAGCTTCCAGCCGGCCGCGCTCACGGTCCTGACCCACGAAGCGGTCAGGTTCGGCTGGGCGCAACCGCGGTTCTTGCCGCCCACGTAGACGGCCGCCGCGCCGTAGAAGTTCGAGGCCTTCCACGCCTTCATCGCCGACGCCGACGGCGCGGTGCACGTGTCGAACGCCCGCCCCGTGTACACCTTCGGCGCGGGCCGGGACACGGTGGTCGCCACCGAGGCCTCCGCCGCGACGCCGGCACCCGCCAGCACGGCGACCCCCGCGACCGCCCAGGCGATGTAGCGACGCTTCTTCGACATCCGGTGACCGGACATCCCCACCCCATTCGTTGACATGCGAGGCACGAAATGTGCCGCCAAAGCCGCTGAGAGCCCCCACGGGCCGCGCGCTCCGATCCGTCGTGACGCGGCTGAGCGGGCCTCCGCGTGCGGGGCGCCTGGCACCTTATCCGCCCGCTCCCCCGAGATCGGGCAAGTGTGTGCCACGTCCGTCACAAGACTCCCTCAAACAGGGCCCTGCAGCCCGCCCTTCAGTTCCCGGGCACGGACGCCCGGCCATGCCGCGACGGCACCGGGCGGCCCGCTCGCTCCCATGCGACGAACGTGTTGGTGCGGGCGTGGACGAACTCCTTGACGGGGTCGCCGAAGTAGCTCCAGGGGACGCTGCCGATGCAGCCACCGATCGCCGTGAACTGCTCGACCGCCTCGGCGTGGCGCTCCGTCCGGAACAGCGCCTCCGCGAGGAGGTGCCGGGCGGTCGGCAGCCTGTGGTGACCGGGGGGAGCCTGCGCCACCGCGTCGAGCGTGGCGTCCACGGCGGCGGCCACGAACGGCTCGCGGTAGACCGCGGAGCCCGGTTCGTGATGGTCGTGCTCGAAGATCGCGTACAGCCGCAGGGCGGGCAGCAGGCTGCCCCGGGGCGCCGAGGCCGCCGCCTGCTCCGCGAAGCCGAACATCGACTGGGCCGAACCGCGCCATTTCGCGCACCAGTACTGCAGGGCGGCGACGTGGGCGCCGAAGTGGTGCGGGTCGCGCAGGACGATCTGCGTCCACAGCAACCGGAACTCCTCGTGCGACCAGCCCAGGCCCAAAGCGATGGTGATCTGGGCGACCCACGGGGTCGGGTCCTCGGGTGCCGCCAGCCGCGCCGCCTCACGGCAGGCCGGCAGTGCCTCCGCCAAGAGCCGGTGGAAGCCCTGGAACTGTTCACTGGTCGTGTACGTGGCGCGCTTCGCCCCGCGAGCCTTCCCCGCCAGCGCGACAAGGGAGTCGGCGTGCACGAGCGCCGCGTCCGGGTCGCCCGGGCGCTCCGCGCGCCAGGCGCGCAGCCACGCGTCGTCCTCCGCGGCCGCGTCCACGATGTGCCCCAGCCGGTACCAGCGCAGGTCCCAGTCGCGCCCCGCGCCCGCCAGATACCCGGCGGCGCGGCGCCAGTCCCCCGCCAGTGCGGCCGCCACCACGGCGTCCGCCTCCGGGTCCGGCGCGGCCCGCCCCGTGTCCAGCTGCGCCGCCGGCACCAGCCCGTACTTCCCCGGGTCGATGGTCAAAGGCGCCTTGGCCTTCGCCTCCGCCCGCTTGGCACGTGCCTTCATCGCGTTGCGGGGAACGGTGACGGCGGCGTAGGCAAGTACGCCGGCACCGGCCGTCGCTACAAAGGGATTCATGAGCCTTCCGTGAACAGTTCGAAGGGGGCGGGGCCTCTGTCAGGGCGTCCGGCGTCCTGGCCTCCGCCGCGGCACGTGATTCTCCCGCTCGGGTTGCCGCGCGGGACGGCGGGACGGCGGGACGGGTCACGGCGTCGCGGGACGGGCCGTCAGCCGCCGAGCTTGTCGATGTCGACGACGTCCTTGGCGGCGGGCGCCTTGATGTCGACCGGCTTGTCGAAGTCGGTGAAGTGCAGGGTGCCGGGCTCCTTGCCGCCCTTGGTCACGACCTTGAGCATGTACGGCTTGCCCTGGGTGGCGATGTAGGCGGTGATCGTCTCGGCACCGTCCTTGCCGGTGATCGGCAGCGCGGGGGTGCCGTCGACGGTGACGGGCTCGCCCTTGGTGCCGCCGTCGTCGCCGCCCTCCTCCTTGTCGAGTTCGGCGAGGAACGCCTTCAGGTCGCAGGCCTGCAGGAACTCCTTGGAGTCCGGCCCGGAGGCCTTCGTCTTCATCCACCGCTTGCCGATGACTTCCTGGGCGGCCTTGCCGTCGGCCCCCTGGGACGACCAGAAGGCGTCGTCCCCCTTCATGTAGAGGGAGGGGCCGGACTTCACCATGCGGACGTTGCCGCCCTCCATGGTGAGGTTGCCCTGGCAGTCACCGGTGTCGCTCATGGCCATGTGGTACTTCATCGGCTTGCCGTCGGTGATGCCGTCGAGGTCGACGGTCATCGTGGAGGCCGACTTCATGGCGGCCAGGGACTTGGTCCCGATCACGGAGGCGGGCTGGTCGGCCAGCGCGGTCGACGCGGGCTCGGCCTTGCCGCTGCCGAGGGGGCCGCAGGCGGCGATGGTCAGGGCGGCGGCGGAGCAGCCGACCGCGGTGAGGGCAGCGCGGAGGGTGGTCATGTGGGTCTCCCCTTGGTGGGTCGCGCGGGCGTGCTCGGCCCGTCTTCTTCTGCCGGTTCTTCCGGTCGCCGCGGCCGCCGGTGGTGAAGGAGGCCTCCTCGGCCGTGAGGGTCGCGCCGGCGGTGCCGCCGACGGCGTCGTGCGCGGAGATGGGGTCCGGGGGTGCGGTGCGCCCCCGGCCGCTGCGGACAGCGGAGTGCACGGTGACGGAGCTCTCCGTGAACCGATGGGTCAATCACAGCATGACCTGTGAACCGAGTCAACACGGATTCTCGATTCACAGCGATTCACGACGTGAAGGGGCGAAACACACGTTCACCGGTATGCTCGGGCCACAGCAGAGGCCCATGTGGGAGGGGAGCCAGCCAGGTGCCGGAGAACGCAGCAGAAGTGACCGCCGCCGGCATCGCCCGGCTGGCCGGTGTGGGACGCGCGGCCGTGAGCAACTGGCGCCGCCGGCACGCCGACTTCCCCAAGCCGGTGGGCGGCACCGACACCAGCCCGGCGTTCGACCTCGGCGAGGTCGAACGGTGGCTGCGGGACCAGGGCAAACTGGCCGAGGTCCCGCTGCGTGAACGCGTCTGGCAGCGCGCCGAGGCCCACCCCGCGGGTACCGCGACCGCCCTGCGGCAGGCCGGCGCCGTGCTGCTGCTCGTACGCGAACACCCCGGCGACTGGCGGCATCCCGACCCGGACGCGCTCACCCACGCGGCACGCGAACTCCTGGAGCACCGCTTCGGCGGCCGATTCCCGCTCGGGACACCCGTGGACCCGGCCCTGCTGCGCGGCGCCGCCGACCTCGCCGGCGAACTGGGCCCGCGCCAGGCCTACGAGTTCCTGCTCGGCCGCCACCTGGACGCCAACCCGCGGCAGTACACCCTCACCCCGGCCGCCCCCGCCGAGCTGATGGCCGCGCTCGCCGGGCCCGCCCGCAGCGTGCTGGACCCCGCCTGCGGCACCGGCACCCTGCTGCGCGCCGTGCAGGCACCCCACGCGCTGAACGGGCAGGAGGCCGACCCCGACCTCGCCGCCCTCGCCGCGCTCCGGCTGACCCTGCACACCGACACCGCCGCCGAGGTGCGGGTGGCCGCGGGCGACAGCCTCCGCGAGGACGCCTTCCCGGACCTGGCCGCCGACGCCGTGCTGTGCCACCCGCCCTTCAACGAGCGCAACTGGGGCCACGAGGATCTGGCCTACGACCCCCGCTGGGAGTACGGCTTCCCGGCCCGCACCGAGTCCGAACTCGCCTGGGTGCAGCACTGCCTGGCCCGGGTCCGCGACGGCGGCACCGTGGTGCTGCTGATGCCGCCGGCCGCCGCGTCCCGCCGGTCCGGCCGCCGGGTCCGTGCCGACCTGCTGCGGCGCGGCACCCTGCGCGCCGTGATCGCGCTGCCGGCGGGCGCCGCGCCCCCGTACGGCATCCCGCTGCACCTGTGGGTGCTGCGCAGGCCGGAGGGCGGCGCTCCCCCGTCGCCGCACCTGCTGCTGGTCGATGCCGCGCAGGCGCAGGGCGGGGCCGCGGCGGGCGGCGAGAAGCTGCCCTGGCAGACGGTGCGCGCCACCGTGCTGGACGCGTGGACCGCCTTCGACCGCCACGGAGCGGCCGGCCCGGACGCCGACCGGCCCGGCGTCAGCCGCGTCCTGCCCGTCATCGACCTCCTCGACGACGATGTCGACCTGGCGCCCGCGCGTCACCTCCCGCCCCCTGCGGCCGGCGGTGGCCCCTCCGAACTCACCGATGTGCGGGACCGGCTGACGGACACCCTGCGCCGCACCTCCGAACTCGCCCCCGGGCCTGCCCGGTCCGCCCCGCCCGCCCGGTGGCCGCTGACCACCGTCGGCGAACTGGCCCGGGCCGGCGCCCTGGTACTGCGGGCGGGCGGCCAGGGCAGCGCCCGCCCCGGCGGGGGCCCGGCCGTGCTCACCGAGCACGACGTCCTGGCCGGCACCGGTCCGACCGGCGCCCTGCCCGAGGGCCCGCGGGAGGACGAGCCGGTGCTCGTCGAGGAGGGCGACGTGGTCGTCCCGGTCCTGGGCCGCGGCGCGGCCGCGCGGGTCGTCGACGGCGCCACCGCGGGCGCGGCTCTCGGCCGCAACCTGCACCTGCTGCGTCCCGACCCGGCCTCGCTGGACCCGTGGTTCCTCGCCGGCTTCCTGCGCGGCACCGCCAACAACCGCCAGGCCAGCAGCTATGCGTCCACCGCCACCCGGCTCGACGTGCGCCGGCTGCAGATCCCCCGGCTGCCGCCCGCCGACCAGCGGCGCTACGGGGAGCGGTTCCGGACGCTGGCCCTCTTCGAGGAGACGCTGCGCCTGGCCGGGCAGTTGGGCGAGCAACTGGTGCAGGGTCTGTACGACGGCTTGACGGACGGCACCGTGCGGCCCGAATAGTTACGGGATCGGGTGAACGTCTGTCGGCCCCTGCCGATACGCTCGCGATGCCACCCGCAGCTGTCCCGTACGCATGCCCAGGAGTCCAGGAGCAGTGATGAACGGCCCCGGCCCGGTCCCGCCGCCCCCGTCCGCGCAGTCCGGGGGCTCCGCAGTGGCGTTGCGTGCCATTTTCCTGGTGCTGACGGCGCTCAGCTGCGGTTTCCTGTCCTGCCTGCCGTTGCTCCACCTCGCGGTGCAGCGCCGCAGGACACTGGACTGGGTGCTGTTCTGGGTCGGTACGGCCGTGACCATCGCGGCGTTCGCCACCATCGGCGTGCTGCCGGAGTCGAGCGGCTGGACGGACGTGGCGCTGATCACCGTCATATCCATGGTCCCGCTGGTCGGCGTCCACTACCTCGTCGCCGACATGGCCCTGCACCGCAAGCAGGCGCTGACCGGGTACCCGCCGTACGCGACGACGGTCCCCTACCCCCCGCAGCAGCCGCAGCCCGCCTACAACCCCTACAACTCCGTCCCCGCTCCCCCGCCGGCCCGGCCCGCGTCCCCGTCGCAACCGCCGGCCGCGCCGCCGCACCCCCCGCGCCTGAACCAGGTGCGCGCGGAGCTGGACGAGCTCAGTGACCTGCTGCGCAAGCAGGAGGACCAGTAGTGAACGGACGGATCGTCGCCGGCCGTTACGAGCTGGCCACGGTCCTCGGCCAGGGCGGCATGGGCCAGGTGTGGACCGCGTACGACCGCCGGCTGGACCGGCGGGTAGCGGTGAAACTGCTGCGCCCCGACAAGGTCGCCGGCGCGGCCGACGCCGAGGAACTGCGCCGCCGGTTCCTGCGCGAGTGCCGGGTCACCGCCCAGGTCGACCACCCCGGTCTGGTCACCGTCCACGACGCCGGCAGCGACACCGACGAGCTCTACTTCGTCATGCAGTACGTGGAGGGCGCCGACCTCGCCGACCACCTCGCCGAGCACGACCCGTACCCCTGGCCGTGGGCGGTCGCGGTCGCCGCGCAGTTGTGCGCGGTGCTCTCCGCCGTGCACGCGGTGCCGATCGTCCACCGCGACCTCAAGCCGCGCAACGTGATGGTGCGCCCGGACGGCTCGATCGTCGTCCTGGACCTGGGCGTGGCCTCCGTGCTGGACAGCGACACCACGCGCCTGACCCACACCGGCACGCCCATCGGCACCCCCGCCTACATGGCTCCGGAACAGGCCATGAGCGGCGCCGTGGGACCGCGGACGGACCTGTACGCGCTCGGGGTGCTGCTGCACGAACTCCTCAGCGGCAACGTGCCGTTCGCCGGCTCCACGGCCCTCGGCGTGCTGCACCGCCATCTGTACGAGCAGCCGGTCCCGCTGCGCCAGGTGCGCCCGGAGGTGCCCGAGCCGCTGGAGGCACTGGTGCTGCGGCTGCTGGCCAAGGACCCCCAGCACCGGCCCGCGGACGCGCAGGAGACCTACCGCCAGCTGGCACCGCTGCTGCCGGTGCCCGGCACCGTCCACCACGCCCCCGGCCCGATGGACCCCACCCGCCCCTTCCTGCGCCCGCACGCCCCCTGGCCGGACCGGCCGGCCGCACCGCCGCAGCCCTCCGCGGTGCCGCCCGCGCCCGCCGCGGCACCGGCCGCGGGCGCGCGCGGCATCGCCGAGGCCGTGGACGAGGTCAAACGGCTGCTGGACGCGGGCCGTATCACCCAGGCCGTCGACATCCTGGGCGGTGTGCTGCCCGCCGCGGCCGAGAAGCACGGCGAGCACTCCCCCGTGGTGCGCATGCTGCGCAAGCAGTACGCGGCCACGCTCATGGAGGACGGCCAGTACCGCCGCGCGCTGCCGGAGCTGCGCCGCCTGGCGGAGGAACTCGCCGCGGAATCCGGACCCTTGGGGCGGCAGTCGCTGCAGTACCGCTACGAGGCCGCGCAGTGCCTGGAACAGCTCGGCGAGGCCGCGGCGGCCCTGGCCGAGTACCGCGCGCTGCTGCCGTCCTTCGAGCAGTACCGCGCGACCGACCCGGAACTGCCGCTGGAGGTGCGGCGGCGCATCGGCCAGCTGCTGCTGTCGGTCGGCGACCGGATCGGCGCGCACGACGTGCTGTCACGGCTGCTGTACGACTCCGACCGCGTGCACGGCCCGCACCATCCGCTCTCGGTGGAACTGCGGCGGACACTGGCGTGGCTCGGCCGGATGGGCCGCTAGGACGACCCGGAAGGCGGCCACGAAGGACGCCTGCCGGGCCCTGGGCCTCCCCGCCCGGAGCGGGCGGGGAGGCCCGGGGATCACCGCCGTACGCCGCTTCGCGCCGCGCGGTTCGCGAGCTTGATGCGCAGTGCCTCACGCCGGGCCATGCGGTGGACGGCGCGGCCCTCGGGACCGAGCAGTCCGGCGACCCGGGCGATCTCGCTCCACGCCCACGAACGGGTACCCCCGACGCAGGCGAGCGCGGCGAGCAGACTCAGCGCCGCGGCCTTCTCGCCCCGGCGGGCACGGATCTCCGCCATGCCGATCACGACGTCGGCGGGCTGGCGGCGGCGGAGTATCTCCGCGCCGACCCGCAGCGCGTCCTCGTCGCGTCCCGCCTTGAAGTGCTCGACGAAGTCCTCGGTCAGGAAGCGGACCTGCTGCACGAGCGCCGCCGCGAACGGGCTCTCCTCCGCCGTACCGTCGTCGGAGTCACCGGAGTCCTCGGAATCAGCGGAGTCACCGGCTTCCGCGGCGACGGTGCCCACGCCCGCCGTGCCCACGGCCGATCCGCCCATCTGCAGACCGAGCGCGGTCGTCATGCGGGTGGTGAAGGCCGGGATGTCGAAGAGCTCCTCGACCTCCGCGTACCCCGCCTCGGACACCTCGTCCGCCAGCACCTCGCGCAGGGCCTCGAGCGCCGCCTCGGGCGTGTACTCGGCGAACGAGCGGTACCCGGGGACGCCCTGCAGGACCTCCCGGGACCCGACCCGGTCGAAGGTGGCCACGCGGAGCCTGTGCTGCACGGCCTCCACGACCGACAGCGGCATCGGGTCGTCGACGCTCGACAGGAAGAAGACGTCGGACGCGGCCAGTTCCTCGCGGACGCGGTCCCGGGACAGGGCTCCCATCCACTCCACGCGATCCGAGAGCAGCGACTTCTCGCCCACCCGCGGGGTCTTCCAGCCGATCCAGGAGAACCGCCAGGGCAGTCCGAGGCTGTGCGCCCGCTCCGCGACGCGCGAGAACAGGTCGACGCCCTTGCGGTCCTGGACCGTTCCGACCATGACGATGCGAGGACTGGCGCTCGGCGTGCGGCTCGCGATCTTGCGGTGGCTGTCCCGGGGCACCGTGTTGTACACGACGATCGGGTCGACGACCCCGAGCTGCCGGAACATGTCGGCCTGGGCCTTGGACACGCACAGGACCTTGAGCTTGGGCAGGAGGTTCAACATCTCCTGGTGGCGCTCCGGGACGCGGTTGGCCTCCCAGTTGAAGACGTACTCCGTCTCGTGCGCGTAGAGCGCGACGTTGCGGCCGGAGTCGATCAGCGCCTGGACCGTGGCGTTGCCGATGGGCGAACGCCAGAACAGCGCGAGGCTGTTCACCATGATGACCTCGGCTCCGCCCAGGGCGGCGGCCAGGTCGTCGGGGCGCGTGAAGGCGGCGATGTCGAAGTAGCGCACATCGACCGGGCTCTCGGCCAGGAGCGACTGGGTGTACGTGAGGACCGGCACCGCGACGCCGGTGACGTACGAGAAGCCCGCACCCAGCACGGCCAGCGACTTCGGGCGGTCGGCCCGCTTCTGCACGGCGAGGAACGCCCGCTCGGCGAGCGTCAGTCGCGCCGCCTGGCCGGATTCGCCCCGCGACGCCTCCTCCCCGCCGGAAGCCGCGGCGGAGACGGGAGCGGGGAGCTCCGCGTTCTCCACCACACGCAGGATCTGCTCGGCGACGTCCTCACTGAAGGTGAGGTAGTGCTCGATCGGCTCTCCGTGCGTGTTCGCCAGGAACTTCCCGGTGCTCTTGAGCCGGCTGACGACGTCGGTCAGTTCCCCGGCGGAGCCCACGCTGCGCAGCAGCGGGTGGTGGATGGTCGGGAAGACGATGTTGAGCGGGAGCGGGTTCACCAGGACGAGGGGCACTCCGGCCCGCAGCGTCTGCAGGTAGGTGGTGGAGAAGTAGGTGACCGCCAGGTCGTAGGACTGCAGCGCCGCCGCGTCCAGGAGGGCTTCCGCGCTCTGCACCGTGACGTCGGGCAGCGTCCCGAGCCACTTGAGGTGCTGCGGCAGCGAGGAGGGGTGCGGCTTGACGTCCACGTCGCCATAGGCCGCCAGGGCCTCGCAGATCTCCCTCAGGTGCAGGCGGTGCTCCCGCACGGAGAGCTTGCGCTGGTCGCCCAGCGGCTGGTCCAGCACGATGAAGCGGAGGCGGGAGTCGTCGGACGTCGGAGGCCGGTGGATGCCGGAACGCGCGGCCTGCAGCAGGGCGGCGTCGTCGCTGTGCCCCAGCGCACCGGTGATGTGGACCTGCGTCGAGACCTGGGACGAGCGGAAGTTGATGTGGTTGTACGTCGCCGGGCCCCACACGCAGATGGCTGCCGGGGCGGACGAACCGTAGTACCAGTTCTGGTCGCGCTGGCCGGCCCGCTGCTCCTTGTAGTGGAAGTCCAGGTGTCCGTCCTGGACCAGGATCACGGGGAGCCGGGGGTTGAGCGCCTGGGTGACCCGCTTGCCGCGCTGCGACTGGTCGTTGAAGAGGACGACCCGGTCGACTCCCTTTTCCTCCACGAAAGCGGCAACCCGGAGGCTCAATTCCTCGTAGAACGCGCCGTCGTCGAGGGCCTCGCCCTCGTTGAAGAGATTCCGGGCCGGTATGCCGCCGAGACGGAGCGCGGCCTCGTCCCGGATCCAGCGGGCTACGTTCCCCTCCAGATCAGCGGTGATCACGGAGAAGGTGTGTTCTCCGGCTCCTTCCGCTTGCATGATCTTGCCGGCCAGGTCGACCCCGTTCCGGTTCTCGACAAATATCGCTATATGCATTTTATTCCCTTGGCGCGACAGAACCGGGTTGCGGACCCGGCCATCACGCGCCCCTCCGGCCGACAGGCGGACAAATCGAACAGCCAAGTGCCTCGACGCACCGACTGAATAATGAAGGATCCCATAGCGACACGTCGAGTAGCCGGGACCAGAGTTCACCCGTTCCTGGTGCCGACTTCCCCTGGCGTTCACTTGGGCCCGGCGGACCCCTCGACGGGAAGGCCGTAATCGGCGAACCCCTCGTTAACCTTTTGGCAACCCTTTCGCCATGATTCACGAAGCGGCGGGCGACTATACTTGCGGGTCTTGCCACCCGCCCCGAGGCAGCCGGCCGTTCGACCGTGCACACCAGCGGTATGCGCGGGCATAAAGGAAACCTTCGAGATGACCCAGATATTCTTCGCGGCGACACAGTACGCCGCCGCGACCATAACCGCCGCTGTGAAGGCCGGTCTTTTCGGCCCCCGGGAGGGACGGCGACGGGTGCTGGTGGTGAGCAACACCTCGGCGATTCCCGAACTGACCACCCCGCTCGATCGAATGCCCGGGTTCGAGAAACTGCGACCCGAGTTCGACGCGGTGCACTCGTGGAACGAGATGATCGCCCCGCACCACCCGGCCGGCTGGTCCCCTCTCCCCGAGGAGATCCCCGTGTGGGAGCGGGCGCTGCGCCTGGCCTGGGACCTGGGTGACGGGCCGGTGGAGATCGCCTGCGAGTCCATCCAGGCCAACCCGTCCCGGGCGATCGCGGACATCTTCGCCGACAGCCCGATCCATGTGTACGCCGACGGCCTGATGAGCTACGGCCCCACGCGCAACCGCATGCCCGCCGACCTGCACGGCCGCTTCCGGCGCCTGCTCCACCTCGACCTCGTCCCCGGACTGCGGCCCCTGCTGCTGTCCGAGTACGGCGTGGACCCGGTCGTCATCCCCGGCGACATCTTCCAGCAGGTCCTGAAGGACATCGGCGGACACGGGGTGTCCCTGCTGGAGGAGCTCGTCCCGGCGGACGACCGGCCGACGGCGGTGCTGCTCGGCCAGTACCTGTCCGCCCTGGAGCTGATCACGGTGGCGGAGGAGAACGAGCTGCACGTGCGGATGCTGCGCGGCGCCGTGGCCGCCGGCCACCGGCACCTGCTGTTCAAGCCGCACCCGAGCGCGCCCGCCCAGTTCACGCAGTCGCTCGAGCAGTCGGCGGCCGAACTCGGAGTGCGGCTCACCATCCTCGACACGCCCCTGCTGGCCGAGACCGTCTACCAGTACGTCCGTCCGGAACTCGTCGTCGGCTGCTTCTCCACCGCGCTGATGACCGCGTCCGCCTTCTACGGCATCCCGGTCGCCCGGGTGGGCACCGGGGAACTGCTCAAGCGCCTCACCCCGTACGAGAACAGCAACCGGGTTCCGCTGACGGTCATCGATGCCGTCCTGCCGGACCTCGAAGGGGACACGGCCGGGGTCGGCACGCCGCTCCACCAGGACCCTGAGCGGGTCGGGAGCGATCTGGCCCCCCTGGTGAGGACCGTGGGCTACTGCATGCAGCCGCAGTCCTACGCCGCCCTCCGGGACGCATCGGTGGCCTGGCTCACCGCCCATCTCGCCGAGCACCCGCAGTACTTCAGCCAGAAGCGGCTGACGCGGCTGGACCTGCCCGGTGGGAACCCCTCCCGCACAGCCACGCTGCGCCGCAACCCCACGGTCCGGCGCCTGGTGCGCGGCCTCCGGACAGCCCGGCGCTGATCGGCCGGGCTGCCGGTCGGCCCGGTCGGCCCAGCCGGGCGGCCGGGCCGGTCAGCCCAGCCAGCGGGACAGGCGCAGCCGCGTCCACAGCATGCTGACGGCGAAGGACAGCACGGCTGTCGCCCCCACCAGCAGCGTCATCAGGCCCAGGGCGCCGAGCCAGCCGGCGTCCGGAGTGACCAGGTGACGGGCCAGTGCCTTCAGGAAGATCAGGTGCACCAGATAGGCGCCGAAGGCCGCGGTGCCGAGCTTGGAGAGCAGCGGCCGCAAGCGCTTGGGAACGGTGAGCCGGTTGAACGCCATGAGCAGCGTCCCGGCCAGGATCGGCATCATGAAGCCGTCGTACGGTGCCGGGTTGCGCACGAAGTGCTCGTACAGGACCACCGCGGCCCATGCGCACAGGCTGGCGCCCAGCCACAGCATGCGCCGGCCCCGCCCCGTGGTGGCGGCGGCGGGCAGTGCCAGCAGGAAGGCGCCGACGGCCGCGTAGGCGATCTGGTAGGGCAGGGGCACCCAGGTGAACTCGGGCAGGTTCACGTTGAGCACGCCCGCCGCGTCGTCGAGGAAGGCCGGCGTCAGGGCGAGGGTGAGGAACACCGCCGCCAGTCCCCAGGGCCGCTTCCCGTCCTTGACCAGGGACGTCATCGACAGCACGAGGATCACCGGGACGTAGGCGTACAGGTACCACAGGTGCAGGGTGGGGGCGACCGAGCCGAAGAGCGACTCGTACGCCAGCCGCTTGGTCGAGTGGGGGTTGGTGTCCTGCACCCAGCCCCACAGCAGGTAGATGGCCGTCCACACGCCCATGGGCACCAGAATGCGGATCAGCCGGGTCCGCACCTGCGCCTCGCTGCGCGGCGGCGCCCCGGCCAGCACCACCCACCCGGCCATGGCGAAGAACAACGGCACGGCGCAGCGGCTGAGCGCGTGGCCCACGAGCGCGACCCAGTAGACGGGCGCGCCCCCCGACGGATGGCGGCCGACGACGTTGAGGAACTGACCCGCCGCATGGCAGACGATGACGCCGATCGAGCACAGGACGCGCAACAGGTCGATGTCGTACCGGTGCTCACGTACCGGCTTGGCCGGCGACACCGCGGCGGAAGCGGTCTCCGCCGCGGTGAGGGGTTCGGTCGCACCGACGGGGGCGGTCGCGGTGATGGTCGGCTGCACGGAGATCGTGCTCACTCCCTGTCGGGCCTACCGGACCGGACGTCGTCCGGCCCGGGCTCCGGGTCACATGTGTTCGGGGGCACGGCTCTCTCCCCGCGCGGGAGGGCGTCCCGGTTCCCGTGTACCCCGTATCGCCGACCGGACCGCCGATCGGTGGGGGCAGGGCATGCCGCGTACACCGGCCGGGCTGCTGCCCGGCGCTAGGTACCATAACCATCCTTCGTGGGGCAGGGAATGCCTGCGTGACGGATGTGAGACACGACACGCGCCTGCCGTGGAACGCAGACGCGGAACATCCCGTCCGCCCCCTCAGCTGTCGAGCACCGCCGTCAGCAACTCCGCCGTCCACGTGAGCAGTTCGCGCCCGACGACCGGCTTGCCGCCGATGCGCGCCGTGCTGGGGCGCGGAACCAGGATCTGCTTGGTGCCGGCCTTGACGACCGTGCGCGGGTAGAGCCGGTTCAGCCGCAGTTCCTGGGACTCGCGCAGCTCGACCGGGGAGAAGCGGACGTTGGCGCCCTGCAGGGTGATGTCGGCGACGCCGACCTTGCGGGCCAGCAGCCGCAGGCCGGCCACCAGCAGCAGGTTCTCCACCGGCTCGGGGAGCTTGCCGTACCGGTCGGTGAGCTCCTCGCGGACGGCCTTGATGTCCTCCTCGGAGTTGACGGAGGCGATCGCGCGGTAGGCCTGCAGGCGCAGCCGCTCGCCGGGCGCGTAGTCGTGCGGGACGTGTGCGTCGACTGGCAGCTCGATCTTGACCTCCAGCGGGGCCTCCTCGGCCTCGCCGCCGCCCTCCTCCAGGGCCGCCCGGTAGTCGGCGACGGCCTCGCCGACCATGCGGATGTACAGGTCGAAGCCGACACCGGCGATGTGGCCGGACTGCTCGCCGCCGAGCAGGTTGCCCGCGCCGCGGATCTCCAGGTCCTTCATGGCGACGTACATGCCGGCGCCCATCTCGGTGTGCTGGGCGATGGTCGCCAGCCGCTCGTGCGCGGTCTCGGTGAGCGGCTTCTCCGGCGGGTACAGGAAGTACGCGTAACCGCGCTCGCGGCTGCGGCCGACCCGGCCGCGCAGCTGGTGCAGCTGGGACAGGCCGAAGGTGTCGCCACGTTCCACGATGAGGGTGTTGGCGTTGGAGATGTCGATGCCGGACTCGACGATCGTGGTGGAGACCAGGACGTCGAACTTCTTCTCCCAGAAGTCGACGACGACCTGCTCCAGCTGCGACTCGCCCATCTGCCCGTGCGCGGTGGCGATCCGCGCCTCGGGGACCAGGTCGCGCAGCCGCGCCGCGGCCTTGTCGATGCTCTCCACCCGGTTGTGGATGTAGAAGGCCTGGCCCTCGCGCAGCAGCTCGCGCCGGATCGCGGCGGCGATCTGCCGGTCCTCGTACGGCCCGACGAAGGTCAGCACCGGGTGCCGCTCCTCCGGCGGGGTGGTGATCGTCGACATCTCGCGGATGCCGGTGACCGCCATCTCCAGGGTGCGCGGGATGGGGGTGGCGGACATGGTCAGCACGTCGACGTTGGCCCGCAGCTTCTTCAGCTGCTCCTTGTGCTCCACGCCGAACCGCTGCTCCTCGTCCACGATCACCAGGCCGAGGTCCTTGAACTTCGTCTCCGACGAGAACAGGCGGTGCGTGCCGATGACCACGTCCACCGAGCCCTCGCGCAGCCCCTCCAGGACCGCCTTGGCCTCGCTGTCGCTCTGGAACCGGGACAGCGCCTTCACCACGACCGGGAACTGCGAGTAGCGCTCGGAGAAGGTCCCGAAGTGCTGCTGCACCAGCAGCGTGGTGGGCACCAGGACGGCGACCTGCTTGCCGTCCTGCACGGCCTTGAAGGCCGCCCGCACCGCGATCTCGGTCTTGCCGTAGCCGACGTCGCCGCAGATCAGCCGGTCCATCGGGACCGACTTCTCCATGTCCTCCTTCACCTCGGCGATCGTCGTGAGCTGGTCAGGGGTCTCCGCGTACGGGAACGCGTCCTCCAACTCCCGCTGCCAGGGGGTGTCCGGTGCGAAGGTGTGGCCGGGGGCGGCCATGCGCGCGGAGTAGAGCCGGATCAGGTCGGCGGCGATCTCCTTGACCGCCTTCTTGGCTCGCGCCTTGGTCTTCGTCCAGTCCGCGCCGCCCAGGCGGTGCAGGGAGGGCGCCTCGCCACCGACGTACTTGGTGATCTGCTCCAGCTGGTCGGTCGGCACGAACAGCCGGTCGCCGGGCTGGCCCTTCTTGGCGGGCGCGTACTCCACGACCAGGTACTCGCGGGTGGCGCCCTGGACGGTGCGCTGCACCATCTCCACGTAACGGCCGACGCCGTGCTGCTCGTGCACGATGAAGTCGCCCGCCTGCAGCGTGAGCGGGTCGATGGTCTTGCGGCGCCGGGACGGCATGCGGCCCATGTCCTTGGTGGACGAGCGCTGGCCCGACAGGTCCGTCTCGGTGAGGACGGCGATCTTCAGCGCGGGGTCCACGAAGCCGCTCTCGATCGAGCCGCACGCGACATGGACGACGGCGGGCTCCACCGGCCCGGTCAGCTCGGTGTCGAGCCGGGCGGCGATGCCCTCGTTGCCGAGCACCTCCACGATGCGGGCCGCCGGGCCGTGGCCCTCGGTCACGTAGACCGTGCGCCAGCCCTCGGCCAGCCAGCCCTTGGTGTCGGCCAGCGCGCGGGCGGTGTCCCCGCGGTAGACCTCGGGGGCGTGCATACCGAGTTTCAGGGTGTCGGCCTCACCGTCCGCGGCGTCCTCGTCGGCCCCGAACGGGCTGACCGACCACCACGGGGTGCCGAGCTCCCGGGCCCGGTCGCGGACGTCGGCGATGCCCCACAGCGACGCGGCGCCCAGGTCGATCGGCGCCTCCCCGCCGCCCGCGGACGCGGCCCACGAGGCCTCCAGGAACTCCCGGCTGGTCGCCACCAGGTCCGCGGCGCGGGCGCGCACCCGCTCCGGGTCGCAGACCACCGCCATCGCCCCGCCGGGCAGCACGTCCAGCAGCAGTTCCATGTCGTCGACCAGGACGGGCGCCAGGGACTCCATGCCCTCCACGGCGATGCCCTGCGCGATCTTGTCCAGCAGCTCGCGCAACTGCGGGTGCTCCTCGGCGAGCGCGGCCGCCCTGGCCCGCACCTGCTCGGTGAGCAGCAGTTCCCTGCACGGCGGCGCCCACAGACCGTGCTCGGCGACCTCCAGCGAGCGCTGGTCGGCCACCTTGAAGTAACGGATCTCCTCGACGTCGTCGCCCCAGAACTCGATCCGGAGCGGGTGCTCCTCGGTCGGCGGGAAGACGTCCAGGATGCCGCCGCGCACCGCGAACTCGCCGCGCTTCTCCACCAGCTCCACGCGGGCGTACGCGGCGGCCGCGAGGCCGTCCACGATCGCGTTCAGATCGGCGGTCTGGCCGGTGCGCAGCGCCACCGGGACGAGGTCGCCCAGACCCTTGACCTGAGGCTGCAGCACCGAGCGGATCGGGGCGACCACCACCCGCACGGGGCCGGCGGTCGGGTCGTCCGCGCTGGGGTGCGCCAGGCGGCGCAGCACGGCCAGGCGGCGGCCGACGGTGTCCGAGCGCGGGGACAGCCGCTCGTGCGGCAGCGTCTCCCACGCCGGGTACTCCACGACGGAGTCGGCGGGCAGCAGCGACCGCAGGGCCGCCGTCAGGTCCTCGGCCTCGCGGCCGGTGGCCGTGACCGCCAGCACGGTGCGGCCCGTGCGGGCCGCGAGCGCGGCCAGCGCCAGCGGGCGGGCCGCCGGCGGGCCCACGAGGTCGACGTGCGGGCGGTTGCCGTCGGTGGCGGCACGTACGGCCTCCGCGAGCGCGGGGTCGCTCACGACGATGTCCAGCAGACCGTTCAGGCTCATGAGGCTTTCCGTCCCAAGGCAGGCAGGCAACGCGAACAGCCCGACACGTGGAACGAGCCGGGGTGTCCCAAGCGTACGACGCTCCGCTGACACCCGGTGCCGCGTCGTGTGCCCGTTGATTTTTTTCCCCGCCCGCCCGCCCGTGTGCCCGGCAAGGTCTGGGCGCCCCGGCGCGCGTGTGGGGTGGGCCGGGTGCGGTGCCTCCGGGGCTGGGCATTCTGGACAGCACATTTAGGTGCCTCGGGCGCTCGCCGTTGATCACCCCGGGTCATGCACCCAAATATGCTCCACAGTCCAGAACGCCCACCCCTACGACCCCGCCCCCTCCGTAGGTTGTCGCGCCTGATCCCCGGTGGGGGGTATGGATGCGGTCCGGGGTGACCGCGGTTGCCTGACTCCGCCCCGGCGGCCTGCCGCGCGAGCGCTGGCCCCCTCGGACCCCGCCGGAGGGGGGTGTGAGGGCGGTCCGGGTGACCCCGATCGCCTCACTCCTGCCCCCGCGGCCTGCCGCGCGAGCGCTGGCCCCCTCGGACCGCACCGGTGGGGGGTGTCGGGGCGGTCCGGGTGACCCCGATCGCCTCACTCCTGCCCCCGCGGCCTGCCGCGCGAGCGCTGGCCCCCTCGGACCGCGCCGGAGGGGGGTGTCGGGGCGGTCCGGGTGACCGCGATCGCCTGACTCCGCCCCGGCGGCCTGCCGCGCGAGCGCTGGCCCCCTCGGACCGCGCCGGAGGGGGGTGTCGGGGCGGTCCGGGTGACCGCGGTTGCCTGACTCCGCCCCGGCGGCCTGCCGCGCGAGCGCTGGCCCCCTCGGACCGCGCTGCGCCAACGAGCGGCCTCAGGCACGGTGCCGCTCCTACCCCCCTCCGGGGATCAGGCGCGACAACCTACGGAGGGGGCGGGGTCGTAGGGGTGGGCGTTCTGGACTGTGGAGCATATTTGGGTGCATGACCCGGGGTGATCAGTTGAGAGCGCCCGAGGCACCGAAATGTGCTGTCCAGAATGGCCAGCCCCGGAGGCCCCGCACCCGGCCCCCACGAAACGCGCGCCGGGGCGCCCAGACTTCCTGGGGCACACGGGCGGGAGGGCGGGGAAACCCCGCCCCCCTCCCCGCGCGCGCTAGTCCGTCGCGATCGCGTTGAGGACGTTCATGCGACCCGCGCGGAACGCCGGGACCAGGGCCGCGACGAGGCCGACGAAGGCGGAACCGATGAAGACCGTGATGATCGTCGGCCAGGGGATCTCGAGGATGCCGAGGCCCTGGAGGGCGAGCAGCTTCTGCGCCGTGGCGCCCCAGCCCATACCCAGGCCGAGGCCCAGGATCGCGCCGAAGAGGGCGATGACGACGGACTCCAGGCGGATCATGCGGCGCAGCTGGCGGCGGGACATGCCGATCGCCCGCATGAGGCCGATCTCCCGGGTGCGTTCGACGACGGACAGGGCGAGCGTGTTCACCACGCCCAGGATCGCGACGATGATCGCCAGCGCGAGCAGGCCGTAGATCAGGTTGAGCAGCTGGCCGATCTGGTCCTTGAGCAGCTGCTTGTAGTCGGCCTGGTTGCGGACCTGGACCTGCGGGAAGTCGTGCAGGGCCTTCTTGAGTCCGGCGTACGCGGCGTCCTGCCGCCCGTCCTTGGCCGCGGCGAACATGATGTCGTTGATCGGCATCCGGTCGGCGGGGATGTAGTGGGCCGCGGTCGTGATGTTGGTGTACATCGCGCCGCCGTCGAAGGCGGTGTCCTTGGTCGTGATCGCGGTGACCTTGAGCTTGGCGGTGTCGCCCGCCGTGAAGCGGACGGTGAGGGTGTCGCCGAGCTTGACGTGGTGCTTGTCGGCGAAGCTCTCGCCGACCGACATCGCGTCGGCCCCGTAGGCGGCGGAGAGTTCGCCGGCGACGGTCTTGACCTGGAGGTCCTGGGCGTAAGTGGGGTCGGCGGCGGAGATGCTGGTGTCGGAGACCGCGCCGTCGGGGGTGGTGATCCTCGCGTCGAGCGACTTGTAGTCGGTGACGTGGGCGAGGTCGGGCGCGGCCTTGATGGCCTTCTCGATCTGCGGGGTGATGGGCTGGCCGCTGTCGGAGGCGATGATGAAGTCCGCGCCGACCGACTTGTCGAGCTGGTCGCTGGCCGACGCCACCATGGAGGAGCCGACCACGGACAGGCCCGCGACGAGGGCGAGGCCGATCATGAGGGCGGCGGCGGTGGCGCCGGTCCGGCGCGGGTTGCGGAGCGCGTTGCGTTCGGCGAGGCGGCCGACGGAGCCGAAGATCCGCAGGACGCCCGCGCTGATGACGCGGACCACGAAGCCGGCGAGCAGGGGGCCGACGACGACGAAGCCGACCAGCGTCAGCAGGACGCCGAGGCCGAGGAAGGACGAGCCTTCGGCGGCCTTGGTGGCCCGCCCGGCGGCCACGAGGGCGGCGGCACCGCCCAGGGTGAGGACCACGCCGATCACGGCGCGCACCCGGCCGGCCCGGCCGTCGGCCGGGATGCCGGCGTCGCGGAGGGCGGCCATCGGGGAGACCTTCCCGGCCCGGCGGGCGGGCAGGTAGGCGGCGAGAACGGTCACGACGACACCGAGGACCAGACCGGCGACGGGCGTGGTGGCCTTGACGGTCAGGGAGGAGGTGTCGAGGTTCATGCCCATGCTGCCCATGAGCTTCATCAGCAGCACGGCGAGCCCGACGCCGCCGCCGATGCCGAGGACGGAGCCGACGACGCCGAGGAGCAGCGCCTCGATGAGCACGGAGCGGTTGACCTGGCGGCGGCTGGCGCCGATGGCCCGCATGAGGCCGATCTCGCGGGTGCGCTGGGCGACCAGCATGGAGAAGGTGTTGACGATCAGGAAGACGCCGACGAGGACGGCGATCCCGGCGAAGCCGAGCATCGCGTACTTGATGACGTCGAGGAAGCCCGCGATGTCCTTCTTGTTCTCGGCGGTCCACTCGGCCTGGGTCTGGATCTTGTACCCGGCGGAGGTGCCGAGTTCCGCGGCGACGTTCTTCTTCAGCTGGTCGTCGCTGACGCCGGGTGCGGCGGTCAGGCCGATGCTGCTGAAGACGTCCTTGGCGCCGAGGAGCTTGGTCTGGGTGGTGGCGGTGTCGAAGTAGAAGACGGCCGCACCGGGGTTGGTGACCTTGAAGGTGACGATGCCGGTGATCCGGGCGCGGAACTCGCCGGGGATGGCGATGACGCGGATCTCGTCGCCGATCTTCAGGTGGTGCTTGTCGGCGGTGTCGGCGTCGACCATGACCTCGGTGGGGCCGCGCGGGGCGTGGCCGGAGGTGAGGTCGACCGAACGCTCCTCGGTGGAGTCCCAGTTGGTGCCGATGGTGGGGGCGCCGGAGGTGGGGCTGAGGCTGTCGTTGCCGCTGTCGGTGACGGTCAGGGTCTGGCTGTTGGCCTCGCCCGTCGCGTCCTTGACGCCCTTGACGCCCTTGAGCCGCTGGACCACGGAGGCCGGGACGGTGGTGGCCTTCGCCGTCATCTGCATGTCGTCGTTGCCGGGCGCGCCCTTGGGCGTGACGGTGACGTCCGACGCGGTGGCCGCGAAGAGCTTGTCGAAGGTGGAGGTCATCGTGTCGGTGAAGACGAGCGTGCCGCAGACGAAGCCCACCGACAGCAGGACGGCGATGGCGGAGAGCGCCATGCGGCCCTTGTGCGAGACGAAGTTGCGCAGGGAGGTCTTGATGACGGTCACGAGGTCCTCCCGCGGGCGTCGAAGTCCTTCATGCGCTCCAGGACGGAGTCGGCGGTCGGGTCCCGCATCTCGTCGACGATCCGGCCGTCGGCGAGGTAGAGGACGCGGTCGGCGTAGGAGGCGGCGACCGGGTCGTGGGTCACCATGACGATGGTCTGGCCGAGTTCGTCGACCGAGCGGCGCAGGAAGCCGAGGATCTCGGCGCCGGCGCGGGAGTCGAGGTTTCCGGTGGGCTCGTCGCCGAAGATGATCTCGGGGCGGGCGGCGAGGGCGCGGGCCACGGCGACGCGCTGCTGCTGGCCGCCGGAGAGCTGGCCGGGCCGGTGCTTGAGGCGGTCGGCCAGGCCCACGGTCTCCACGACGCGCTGCAGCCACTGCGGGTCGGCCTTGCGGCCGGCGATGTCCATGGGCAGCGTGATGTTCTCGACGGCGTTCAGGGTCGGCAGCAGGTTGAAGGCCTGGAAGATGAAGCCGATCTTGTCCCGGCGCAGCTGGGTGAGCTTCTTGTCCTTGAGCTTGGTGATCTCGATGTCGCCGACGAGGATCTGCCCCTCGGTGACGGTGTCGAGACCGGCGAGGCAGTGCATGAGGGTCGACTTGCCGGAGCCGGACGGCCCCATGATCGCGGTGAACCGTCCGCGCTCGATGTCGACGTCCACCGCGTCGAGGGCCACGACCCGGGTCTCGCCGGAACCGTACGCCTTGGTCACGCCGCGGGCACTGGCGGCAACGGCCGTACGTTCTCCGCTGCCCCCGGACTTGGGAATCGATACTGCCGTTGTCACTGGTCTCTCCTGCTTCGTCGTGAATGTCATGGCTCGTGCGGACGTGCGCCATCGCCTGTACAGACTGGCTGCCGGACGGGGGCCTGGACGATGGTGCGGGTCTCCGTATCGACCCGGGGGCTAGCCCCACCAGAAGGCTAGGGAGCCGATGAGGGGTGGTTCGTCCTCCGCCGGTACGAACCGGGGGTAGGAGAAAACTCGGTACGCCCCCTAGGGGGACTGCGACTTTCGGGTGACCCGGCTCGGGGTCGATGCTGCACCCTCCCGCCGCGGGAGGCTCAAGCACGGGTGTCCGGCCTGCGGGAACCCCCTGTGCGGCGGCGGTGCGGCCATGAAAAAGTGTGTCGTACACAGATCCAGGGGGGTTCTCCCGTGCAGGGCACCGACCAGAGCACGACAGCGGCGGCCGCGACCGCCCCGCCGATCCGCCGCGGCCCGGTGGTGGCCGCGCTGATGCTGGCGATGGCGCTGGCGGCGATGGACTCCACGATCATCTCCACCGCCGTCCCGCAGATCGTCGGCGACCTCGGCGGCTTCTCGGTGTTCTCCTGGCTGTTCTCCGGCTACCTGCTCGCGGTCACGGTGACGCTGCCGGTGTACGGCAAGCTCGCCGACACCTTCGGCCGCAAGCCGGTGCTGCTCGTCGGGATCGCGATCTTCCTGCTGGGGTCCCTGCTGTGCGCGGGTGCGTGGAACATGGCCGGCCTGATCGCCTTCCGCATCGTGCAGGGGCTCGGCGGCGGCGCCATCCAGGGCACGGTGCAGACCGTGGCCGCCGATCTGTACGGGCTGAAGGAGCGCGGGCGCATCCAGGCGGCGATCTCCACGGTGTGGGCGGTATCCGCCGTGGTCGGCCCGCTGTGCGGCGGGGTGCTGTCGGGATACGCCAGCTGGCGCTGGATCTTCCTGATCAACCTGCCCATCGGGGCGATCGCACTCCTGCTCATCTCACGCCACCTGCGCGAGTCGGTCACCCGCCGCACCCGGCACCGCGTCGACTGGCCCGGGGCGCTCGGCCTGTTCCTGTCCGGCGGGCTGCTCATCAGCGGCCTCGTCCAGGGCGGCCCGCTGCGGCCGTGGCTGCTCGGCGGCAGCGTCGTGCTCGGCGTCACGACCTTCTGGATCGAACGCCGCGCGGCCGAGCCGATCATCCCCGGCTGGGTGTGGCGGCGGCGCGCGATCGTCTCGGTCAACCTCGCGCTCGGCATGCTCGGCGTGCTGATGGTGGCGCCGACCGTCTTCCTGCCGACGTACGCGCAGACCGTGCTCGGTCTCGGGCCGATACAGGCGGGTTTCGTGCTGTCGGTGATGACCATCAGCTGGCCGCTGTCGGCCGCCCTGAGCAACCGCGTCTACCTGCGCATCGGGTTCCGCAACACCGCCGCGCTCGGCATGGCCGCCGCCGTGGTCGTCCTCGTCGCGCTGGTGATGCTCCCGTACGCCGGCCCGGCCTGGCAGCCCACGCTCGTCATGCTGCTGCTGGGTGCCGCGCTCGGCCTCTTCCAGTTGCCGCTCATCGTCGGCGTGCAGTCCACGGTGCCCTGGCGCGAGCGGGCCACCGCGACCTCGTCCATCCTCTTCTGCCGCCAGGTGGGGCAGAGCGTCGGGGCGGCGGTCTTCGGCGCCGTCGCCAACGCGACCCTCGCCTCCCGCCTGCACGGCTCCGGCACGGACCTCGACGCGGTCACCGGTGCCGCGCACCTGAGCGAGCCGGTCCGCCGGGCGGTCGCCGCCGCGGTCGACCACGTCTACGCGGGGTCGGCGCTGGCCGCCGTCCTGGCGCTGCTCGCCGTGCTCCTGGTGGCCCCGCGCCGCTTCCCGGTCCTGGAGGAGGACCCGCAGCCGCGGTGAGCCGGCCGGGGCGTTGCGGGACTACGGCTCCCCGCGCGTGTCGTCCCCGGCGGCCGGGGCGTCGCCGGTGCCCTTGGCGTCGCCGGCGTCCTCGGCCGTGGCCGGGGGCGGCACCTCGGCGCTACCGGGGTCGTCGTCCGGGGCGGGGACCTCACCGCCGGTGAGGGCGGCCAGACTGCTGCGGACATGGGCGAGGTGTTCGCGGATCTCGTCGCGGCGGACCTCGTGCTGGCGCAGTTCGCGCTCGGCGGCCAGCCGGATGCGCTCCTCGCGGACGCGGGCCTGGGCGAGCAGTTCTGCCGCGGCCGCCTCGGCGTCCTGGTCCCGGCGGCGCGCGGCCTCCTCGGTGGCCGCCAGGGCGCGGCGGGCCTCCTCGACCATGTTCTCCGCGTAGTGGGTGAGTTCGGCCAGGCGCGCGTCGAGGCCGGCCTCGCGCTCGGCGAGCTCGTGCTCCTGGGCGTCGCGGCGCTCGCGCCGCTCCTTCTCCTGCGCGGCGAAGGCGCGTTCGGTGTCCTGGCGCAGCGCGTCCAGGCGCCGCGTGGCGTCGTCGCGCAGGTGAGCGGCCTCGCGACGGGCCACGCCGAGGAGTTCGGAGGCGGTGGAGCGAGCTTCGTCGAGGGTGCCCGAGGCCTGGACGTCGGCGCTGGTGCGGCGGGCGTGCGCGGCGGCTCGGGACTCGTCCAGCAGGGTGCGCCGGGCGGCCTCGGCCGCGTCGTGCGCGGTCCGGGCCTCCTCCTCCGCGCGGTCGCGCACGGCGGCGGCCTCTTCCTCCACCAGGCGCAGCAGTTCCTGCGCGCCGCCGCCGAGGGACTCGAAGGTGGGCGGGGCGAGGCCGGCGACGACGTCCCGCAGGGCGGCGCACTCGGCGTCCATCTCGTTCGCGAGGACGGTGAGCCGCGCGGCACGCTCCCAGGCGGCGTCGCGGTCCTCGGACAGCTCCTCGAGGAAGCGGTCCACCTGGTCGGTGCGGTATCCGCGGCCGCGGACCATGGCGAAGCCGTAGGGGTATGCCGTACTCATACCCCCATATTCCTGGGTTTGCCCTATTTACACACCATGCGACACTCCGGCCGCGTGCGACCGGAGTGCAGCGGCGACTACAGCATGCCGTCCCACATCTGTTCGATCAGCACGGACCACCAGTGCTCGGGCGACGCGACGGCCGCCGGGTCGAGCGCGGCGATCTGCGCCTGGAAGTCCACCGTCCAGCGGCCCGCCTGTTCCGGCGTCAGCCCCAGCCGCCAGCGCCACATCTTGCCCAGCAGCGCCAGGCAGCGGACGAACTCCGGCAGGCTGGAGTTGACGAACTGCGGCACCGCCGTCCCACCGCCCGGCCCCGCCTCCAGCGGGACCGCGACGATGTGCGCCGTGCCGTACTGCACGCACAGCTGGCGGCCGAAGTCATTGCCCATGACCAGGTAGGAGCCGGCGTCCGGCGCCGGCTGCACGCCGCGCTCGGCGGCCAGCTCGGCCAGGGTCGGCACCGGGCGGCCCGGCTGGGCCTGCGCCCAGAAGAACGGCCCGAAGTCCACCGGCAGGCCCGACCACGTCAGCGTCTGCGCGACGATGTCCGGCACGCCCTGACGGGCGACCGCGCGCTGGTCGAAACGGAACACGCCCTGCGGCCCGAAGGACTGGGCGAGCTCGTGCCCGATCGCGTCCAGCGGGATCGCGGGGACCCGCTGGATCCGGTGCGGCTCGGGCAACGGCACCCGGTGCGGGCGGGCGGGCGCCGGGGCGCTCGCCACCTGGTGCAGCTCGCCGAGGTGCGTCAGCAGGTGCTCGACGCCGGCCCGGCGGCCGGCCCGGTCCTTGCCGTACGGGGCGGTGCTGCTGATCCGGACCTGGGGCCAGGTCTCCCGGATCATGCGGGCGCAGTAACCGCCGGGCAGGTCGCACGACTCCAGCTCGGTGTGCAGCTCCAGCACCGCCTGCGGCGGCACGCCGAGGGCGCGCAGCTCGTGCAGGATCTGCCACTCCGGGTGCGGGGTGCCCGGCGCGGAGCGGCGGATGAGCTGCTGCTCCGAACCGTCCTGCGCGCGGTAGCGGAGCACGGCCATGTAGCCCGGGCCGATCGTGGGCACGCCGGCGGCCGGCTGCGGCGGGGCGGGGGGCTGCGGATAGCCGTACCCGGCCTGCGGCTGCGGCTGCGGCTGCGCCATGGGCGCCGGAGCGGGTCCGGGCGGGGGCGGCGGAGGGCCGTCGGGGCGGGACAGCATCGTCGCGGCGTGGTGCACGTCCGGCGCCTGGGGCCCCGGCGGGGCGGGCGGCGGCTGGTTCGCGGGCAGCGCCTGCACCAGCTGGGTCGGCACATAGCCCGCGCCCGGGGTCCCGGGCACCCCGGGGCCGGGCGGCGGGGGCGGTCCGGCCTTGGAGGTCTCGGCACCGGCCAGGTCCGCCGCGCCCTGCCGCGGCGCCCCGGCGCCCGGTACTCCGGGCGGGGGCGGTGGCGCGGGGGCGTCGGGACGCGACAGCATCGTCGCGGCACGGTGCACGGCGGGCGGCGGGGGCGGAGGCGTGGCCGCGCCGCCCGGGTAGCCGTAGCCGCCGGGCGGCAGCGGGGTGCCGGTCTCCGGCACACCCGGCAGCCGCTCGGTGCTCGCCTCGGCACTGCTCCTCGGCGGCGGCGTGTGGGCGTCGTCGGAGTCGGTGATCGGCGGTGCGTAGACCGTCGCGGGCGGGGGCACGGCACGGCCCGCGTCGCCGTTGTTGGTGTCCCGCCACGCCGAGGGCGGCGGCGTCGGCGACCGGTCGTACGGCAGTGGCATCACCGGCGTCGGCGTCGGGACGAACGGGGGCGGCGGCCCGTCGAAGGGCGTGGGCGCGGGGGTGGGCGTCCCCGCGCCGGTGTCCGCCACGGTCAGGGCGTCGGACGGCGTCACGGCATCGGCCGGCGGCCGGCGGTCCGGGATGCCGAGCCGGTCGGCCGCGTCCTGCAGCCACTGGGGCGGGCTGAGCAGGAAGGAGGTCGCCTCCAGGTCCAGCCGCTTCGGCGGCTCCGGGACGGCGTCCGCGACCGCACCGGCCGCGCCCCCGTACGCCTCCTCCCAGTGGCGGATGATCTCGCCGACCGGCAGCGCCGGCCACAGCGTGGCCTCCCCGCTGTCCTTGGCGATGACCACGCGGGTCTCGCCCTCGTCGCCGATGGGGCCCCCGTCGCGGGGCTCGGACCACACCACGAAGCCCTGGCCGAACTCCCGTACCCGCACCTCGCGGACGAGGTACGCCGGGACACCGGCGTTGATCCACCGCTCGGCGCGCTCCTGCGCCTCCGCGAACGTGACCATCTGCAGCCTCACCCCTCCAACGGGACGGCGCGGGCGAAGCCGCCGTCCACCATCAGGTTCGCGACCGTGTCCAGTTCCGGCGGGTCGCCGGCGAGCGCGGCGAGGAAGGCGTCGAAGTCCTCGCCGCAGGGCAGCAGCAGCGCGGCCACCCGCTCCTCGGTGGAGGCGAAGGCACCGTCGGTGTCCCGTACGTCATCGTAGGCGCACAGCCACATCGAACCGAGGTCGGCGCCGCGCGCCTTGACCGCGAGCACCCCGCCCTGGACGTAGGAGATCGCGAGGTAGTCCTTGGTGAGGTGGTCGCGCAGGCACTTGTTGACGTAGACGAGGTCGTTGACGGCCGACTCGTCGCGCACCGTGAAGAAGGGCTGGTCGACCAGGAGTCCCAGCAGGGGCAGCAGGGCGACGCCGCGCGGGGCGCAGCCGCCGGCGGCCTTGAGGAAGCTGCGGTAGGCGCCGGGGAGCCGGTAGCCGAGCTCCTCCTCGACGTCGCGCACCTGCTGCTCGGTGACGGCCGCGGCGGCGTTCCGGCCCGTTCCCACGGCGAAGTGCGCGGGCCGGGTGTCCTGCAGCGGTCGCGTACCGCGCTTGTCGTGGTCCGCGGAGGCGGTCGTGGCGAGGCCGCCGTGGTGCCGCAGCAGCGACTTGACCTCGGCGGGGATCAGTTCCAGGCGGCGCGAGCCGGCGACATGGTGCCACGTCCAGCCGTGCGGGGTGGCGACCGGCGACAGGCTGCCCCACAGTTCGTGACCGGCGGCGTGCTGGGCGGCGTTGGCGGACACGTAGTCGGTGAGCCGCAGTTCGTCGATGCCGAAGCCGTCCGGCGGCTCGGCGATCTCGGCGGCGGCACGGGCGTAGGGCGTGAAGTCCGGGAAGCCGAGGTCGTCCACGCGGACGCCCTGCGGATGGCGGGCGCGGCGCACCGGGTCGGGGAAGTGCACGATCTGACCGGCGTAGGCCGCGTTCGGTGGCGCGGCCCGGTGCCCGAGCCGACCTGTCGTCATTGCGGATGCCCCCATGCTGGATCTGGTGTTGGGCACAGCCTAGGGGGTGGGGCGGCAGGTGCTTCGGCTGGTTCCGGTCACTGCTCGGCGGCAACGCGGCGGAGTTTCGCGTCCTGCGTGCGCACGACCGCGGCGGGCGGTCCGCCGGTGCCGCCGGACAGTTGGACGGTCACATAGGTGGCGGTGCTGCCGCCGGTGCGGACGACGGTGACGGTGGCGGCCCCGTCCGCGGGCGCGGCGGTGTCGGTCAGGACGTACGCGACCGCATCGTCCCCGGCCGTGGGCGCCTCGGCGGGACGGACGGCGAAGGCGGTGGCGCGGCCGCCGCCGTCGGTCGCCTCGAAGGTGCGGCACTTCCGCAAGGCGGAGGCGAGACCGCCCATGATCTTCCGCGCGTCGCCCGGCGCGTGCGCGGACAGCAGCAGCATGTCGAGTTCGCCGCTGCCCCCGGCCGCCTCCTTCGAGGTGAACGTCGTGGAGGCGTACGCGGTGCGCCGGTGGGCGGGCCGGGCGCTGACGGGGTCGGACAGCGGGCGGCATTCGGCGCGGCCGGCGGTGAGCACCTGATGTGGACTCATCGCGCCGGTCCCCGCGGTACCGGTCACCACATAACCGGGCACATCGGCGTTGGTGACGAGTGCGGCCCTCAACTGGGGAGCACTCAGCGGCTCGTGATCGTCCGAAGCGACGGGAACCCCCGAATCGACGACCTTCCCGCCCTTCGCGTCCGGCCCGGCGCTACTATCCGTACAACCAGTGGCCAACACCAGGACGACGAGAGCGGTGGCACATCGGACTGCGATACCCATCTCCCCACAGTGCCGTGACATCCGGCACAAAGTAAACCTCTCACCTCACAACCGACTTCCGTAACGCGCGATCAATTGGCAGTCTTGCGCAGATAAGGGGGACGTCCTCCTCGGAGGACGGATCGGAGGGCCGTAGGAACATGCTGACGAGAGGTGCCGCGGACCCGCGGCTGACCTGGGGAAGTGAGGAAGCGCCGCCACCGCCCGTGCTGCGCCACCGCCGCGACGGCATCCTGCCGGCGGTCGCCGCGGCGCTGTCGGTCAAGGACGAGGTGCTCACCTGTACCGGGAGCAAGGGCGAACAGCCGCCCGAACTGCACCCCTTGGTCCAGGACGCGCTCGACACCCTGCCCGTCGCACAGCGTGAGCGCTTCACCGGTCGGTGCCCGGAGCCCGTACTGCTGTCGCGCTGGCTCACCCAGGCCGACGCGGGGCGCAGCAAGCGCGCCGCGCGCAAGCCGCTCACCCACGCCGAGGCCCGCAAGGCGCTCAAGGGCGCGAAAGTGACGGCCCGTCACATACGTGAGGACGGCGACCCGGCGCACGGCGGCTACGCGCCGCCGTGCCGCTCCTGCCTGCCGCTGCTCGCGCACTTCGGCGTGCGGCCCTTCGATCCGGGGGCCGAGGCCGAGTGAGCGCGAGCGACGCCCTCAACGCACGGACCACCTCGACGCGCTTCCCCGTCGGCGTCGACGCCGCGCTGCGCTCCGCGGGCTGGCAGCCCGGCCAGTGGGACATCCGCCAGGCCGAGGTCTGGGCCGACACCCTGCGCGCCTACGTCTCCCCCGGCGGCCACCGGCACAGCGTCTTCCCCGCCGCGGTCGAGGCCTGGGCCGAGTTCGGCGGCCTGACCGTCCCCGCGGTCTCCGCCCCGGGCCGCCCCCAGGTCGCGCCGAGCGGGGTCCTCATCGACCCCCTCCAGGGCCTGCACCTCGCCCGCACCTGGGGCGATCTCGGCTCCGCGCTCGACACGGAGGTCGCGCCGCTCGGGGTGGAGTCCTCCGGGCAGGGACATCTCGGCGTCGATGCGCTCGGGCGCGTCTACTGCGTGGACCACACCGGGGACTACTACTTGGGCCCGACGATCGACGCTGCGCTGTGCACGCTCACGGCGGGCGTGCGCCCCCACCGCCTCACGACGTGACCCCGGGTTGCTGTGCGGGCAGGTTTTTTCCCTCCCGCCCTCCCTCCCCCAGCCTCCGGCCGGGGGTGCCCCCAACTCCCCCGCCCCTCCGTAGTTCCATGCGCATGATCCCCGGTAGGGGGTATGGCCGCGGTCCGGGCGACCCCGGTCGCCTGACTCCGCCCCTTCGGCCTGCCGCGTGAGCGCTGGCCCCTCGGACCGCACCGGTGGGGGGTGTGGGGGCGGTCCGGGTGACCGCGGTTGCCTCACTCTTGCCCCGCCCGCCTGCCGCGAGACAGCGGGCCCCCTCGGACCGCACCGGAGGGGGTGAGAAAGCGGTCCGGGGTGACCGCGGTCGCCTCACTCTTGCCCCGCGGCCTGCCGCGCGAGCGCTGGCCCCCTCGGACCGCGCTGCGCCAACGAGCGGCCCCAGGCACGGTGCCGCTTCCACCCCCCACCGGGGATCAGGCGCGACAACCTACGGAGGGGGCGGGGTCGTAGGGGTGGGCGTTCTGGACTGTGGAGCATATTTGGGTGCATGACCCGGGGTGATCAGTTGAGGGTGCCCGAGGCACCGAAATGTGCTGTCCAGAATGGCCAGCCCCGGAGGCCCCGACCCCGGCACCCCACGAAACGCGCGCCGGGGCGCCCTGACTTCACAGGGCACACGGGAGGGCGGGCGGGGAAAAAACCCCACAGCTACGCAGGCAGAAGCGCGGAGACGCGGAAGCCGCCTTCCGTCGTGGTCCCGGCGGCGAAGCCGCCTCCGAGCGCGGTGACACGCTCCCGCATGCCGATGAGCCCGTTCCCCCCACTGGGCAGCGCGATGGCCGCCGCCCCGTCGGAGGGCCCGTTCTGGACGAGGACGGCTATCTCCGCCTCGCGGTACGCCAGCCGGATGCGCGCGCGGGCGCCCGGGGCGTGCTTGTGAACGTTGGTGAGGGCTTCCTGCACCACGCGGTAGACCGTGGTCTCCACGCGCGCCGCCAGGGACCGCTCCGTCCCCTCCACCGTGAACTCCACGTGCATGCCCGCCGCCCGCGACTCCTCGACGAGCGCGTGCAGTTCCGCGAGGCAGGGCCCGGAGTCGTCGTGGACATCCGCGGGCGCGGGCGCCGGGGCGGGCTCCGCAACGGGCGCGGTCACCGCCGGCACCGCCGGCCCGGGCCCCGGGACGGTCCGCAGGACGCCGAGCATCTCGCGCAGCTCGTTGAGGGCCTGGCGTCCCATGTCGCCCAGCAGCTGCGCGCTCGCGGAGGCCTTCTCGGGGTCCTTGACGGCGATCGCCTGGAGCGCCGCCGCGTGGACGACCATGAGGCTCACCCGGTGCGCGACCACGTCGTGCATCTCGCGGGCGATACGGGTGCGCTCCTCCATGCGGGCCCGTTCGGCGCGCTCGGAGGCCTTCTCCGCCAGCAGGGACAGCTCCCGCTCCAGGCCGTCCGCCCGCTCGCGCAGCGACTCCACCAGGCGCCGCCTGGCGCCCGCGTAGAGCCCGAGGAGCACCGGCGGCGCTGTCACGCCGATCGCCGCGAGCACGGAGGTGAGGGCGACCGCCGCGAGCGGCGCGTGGTAGGTGCCGGAGCTGAGGTCGCCGTGCATCTGCAGGAAGGTGACGATCAGCGTGCCGAGCATGGTCATCCCGGAGAGCACCGCGATGATGCGCCGGGGCACGTCGGAGGCGGCCAGGGTGTAGAGGCCGACGACGCTGAGCAGGATGCCCATCTGGGCGGGCGTGATCGCGATGGACACGAGGACCACCGCCACCGGCCACCGCCTGCGCAGCACCAGCAGGGAGCCGACCAGCAGACCGAAGACGCCCGCGACGACCGGGGACACCCCGGTCTTCTCCGCGAAGGCGACGCCCTCGACGAGGCACTCCAGCGCCGAGACGGCGGCCAGCACCACGTCGAGCACCATGCTCCGCCGCCGGGCCCACCACCACGGCCCGGCGGCCCCCCGGCTCCGTCCTCCAGCTCCGTCCGGTACGTACTCCCCCGTCGTACTCATACGGCCCAGCCTAGACGCGGCGCTGTCCGCCTGGCGGTCAGCCCCGGTCGCGGGCGGGCGGCCCTTCTATCCTGGTGGCGTCGGACAGCGCGGTCCGCCTCTCCCGTCCCCTCACGACCGGACGACCCGCCGTGCGGGGCCCACGCGTTTCTTGCCGCGATCCATACCACTGCACTAGGAGCCGCACCTGTGAGCAGCGCCGACAACACCACCGAGAGCGCACCCCTGCGCGCGGACATCCGCCGCCTGGGCGACCTCCTCGGCGGGACGCTCGTACGGCAGGAAGGCCAGGAACTCCTCGACCTCGTGGAGAAGGTGCGGGCGCTGACCCGCAGCGACGGCGAGGCCGCCGCCGCCCTTCTCGGCGACACAGATCTGCAGACCGCCGCCAAACTGGTGCGCGCCTTCTCCACCTACTTCCACCTCGCCAATGTCACCGAGCAGGTGCACCGCGGCCGTGAGCTGCAGGCCCGCCGGGCCACCGACGGGGGCCTGCTGACCCGTACGGCTGACCTGCTGAAGGACGCCGATCCCGAGCACCTGCGCCAGTCCGTGCGCAACCTCAACGTGCGGCCGGTCTTCACCGCCCATCCGACCGAGGCGGCCCGCCGCAGCGTGCTGAACAAGCTGCGCCGCATCGCCGCCCTGCTGGACAAGCCGCAGGACGCCGACCGCCGCCGCACCGACGTGCGGCTGGCGGAGAACATCGACCTGCTGTGGCAGACCGACGAGCTGCGCGTGGTGCGTCCCGAGCCCGCGGACGAGGCGCGCAACGCCATCTACTACCTGGACGAGCTGCACGCCCGCGCCGTGGGCGACGTCCTGGAGGACCTGGCCGCCGAGCTGGAGCGGGTGGGTGTGCCGCTGCCGCCGGAGACCCGCCCGCTGACCTTCGGCACCTGGATCGGCGGCGACCGGGACGGCAACCCGAACGTCACACCGCAGGTCACCTGGGACGTGCTGATCCTGCAGCACGAGCACGGCATCACCGACGCCCTGGAGATGGTCGACGACCTGCGGGCGATGCTGTCGAACTCCATCCGCAACTCCGGCGCCAGCCCGGAGCTGCTCGCCGACCTGGAGCAGGACCTCAGCCGGCTCCCGGGGATCAGCCCGCGCTACAAGCGGCTGAACGCGGAGGAGCCGTACCGGCTCAAGGCCACCTGCATCCGGCAGAAGCTGCTCAACACGCGCGAGCGGCTGGCCACCGGCACCCCGCACGTCCCCGGCAGGGACTACCTGGGCACCGGCGGGCTCCTGGCCGACCTGCGCCTGATCCAGGACTCGCTGCGCGCCAACCGCGGCGAGCTGATCGCCGACGGCCGCCTGGACCGCACGATCCGCACGCTGTCGGCCTTCGGTCTGCAGCTGGCCACGATGGACGTCCGTGAGCACGCGGACGCCCACCACCACGCCCTCGGCCAGCTCTTCGACCGCCTCGGCGAGGAGTCCTGGCGGTACGCGGACATGCCGCGCGAGTACCGCCGCAAGCTGCTCGCCAAGGAACTGCGCTCGCGCCGCCCGCTGGCGCCCACCCCGGCGCCGCTGGACGCGGCCGGCGCGAAGACGCTGGGTGTCTTCCACACCATCGCCGAGGCCTTCGAGCGCTTCGGGCCGGAGGTCGTGGAGTCGTACATCATCTCGATGTGCCTCGGCTCCGACGACGTCTTCGCGGCGGCGGTGCTGGCGCGCGAGGCCGGGCTGATCGACCTGCACGGGGATGTCGCCAGGATCGGCATCGTGCCGCTGCTGGAGACCACCGACGAGCTGAAGGTCGCCGACAGGCTGCTCGACGAGATGCTCTCCGACCCCTCCTACCGCAAGCTCGTGTCGCTGCGCGGGGACGTGCAGGAGGTGATGCTCGGCTACAGCGACAGCTCCAAGTTCGGCGGCATCACCACCTCGCAGTGGGAGATCCACCGCGCGCAGCGGCGGCTGCGCGACGTGGCGCACCGGCACGGGGTGCGGCTGCGGCTGTTCCACGGCCGCGGCGGCACGGTGGGCCGGGGCGGCGGCCCCACCCACGACGCGATCCTGGCGCAGCCCTGGGGCACGCTGGAGGGCGAGATCAAGGTGACGGAGCAGGGCGAGGTCATCTCGGACAAGTACCTGATCCCGTCGCTGGCCCGGGAGAACCTGGAACTGACGGTGGCGGCCACGCTGCAGGCCTCGGCCCTGCACACCGCCCCGCGCCAGTCCGACGAGGCGCTGGCCCGCTGGGACGCCGCCATGGACGTGGTCTCCGACGCCGCGCACGCCACATACCGGCGGCTGGTGGAGGACCCGGACCTGCCGGCGTACTTCTTCGCCTCCACGCCGGTCGACCAGCTCGCCGAGCTGCACCTGGGGTCCCGTCCCTCCCGCCGCCCGGACAGCGGCGCGGGTCTGGACGGGCTGCGGGCGATCCCGTGGGTGTTCGGCTGGACGCAGTCGCGGCAGATCGTGCCCGGCTGGTTCGGCGTCGGCTCGGGGCTGAAGGCCGCGCGCGAGGCGGGCCGGGAGGCGGACATCGCCGAGGCGTACGAGCAGTGGCACTTCTTCCGCAACTTCCTGTCCAACGTCGAGATGACGCTGGCCAAGACGGACCTGCGGATCGCCCGGCACTACGTGGACACCCTGGTGCCGGAGGAGCTGAAGCACGTCTTCGACACCATCCGGGCGGAGCACGAGCTGACGGTCGCCGAGGTGCTGCGGATCACCGGCGAGGCGGAGCTGCTGGACGCGCAGCCGGCGCTGCGGCAGACCTTCCACATCCGCGACGCCTACCTGGACCCGATCTCCTACCTCCAGGTCGCCCTGCTGCACCGGCAGCGGGAGGCCGCCGCCCGCGGGGAGGAGCCCGACCCGCTGCTCGCCCGCGCGCTGCTGCTGACCGTCAACGGCGTGGCGGCCGGCCTGCGCAACACCGGCTGATCGCGCCGGCACGGCACGGCGAAGGCGCCGCACCCCACTCGGGTGCGGCGCCTTCGCCGTACAGGTCGGGGCGGCGCTCAGTTCTTGCGGTGGCCGATCAGCCGGGGTCTGGGCTCCAGGCCCGACAGCCCGTTCCAGGAGAGGTTGACCAGGTGCGCGGCGACGTCGGCCTTCTTCGGCTTCTGGGCGTCCAGCCACCACTGGCCGGTGAGCGCGACCATGCCGACCAGGGCCTGCGCGTACATCGGGGCGAGCTTGGGGTCGAAGCCGCGCTGCTTGAACTCCATGCCGAGGATGTCCTCCACCTGGGTGGCGATGTCGCTGATCAGTGAGGCGAAGGTGCCTGTCGACTGCGCGACCGGGGAGTCCCGTACGAGGATCCGGAAGCCGTCGGTGAACTGCTCGATGTAGTCCAGGAGCGCGAAGGCGGCCTGTTCCAGCAGTTCGCGCGGATGACCGCCGGTGAGCGCCCCGGTGACCATGTCCAGCAGCTGGCGCATCTCGCGGTCCACGACGACGGCGTAGAGGCCTTCCTTGCCGCCGAAGTGCTCGTACACCACGGGCTTGGAGACGCCCGCCTTGTGCGCGATCTCCTCGACCGAGGTGCCCTCGTAGCCGCGCTCGGCGAAGAGCGTGCGCCCCACGTCGAGGAGCTGCTCGCGGCGCTCCTTGCCGGTCATGCGCACCCTGCGGGCACGCCGGGACGACGTGCCCTCGCTCCCTCTGCTGCTACTGCTGCCGTCGCTCACCCGTCAATCATGCCGCTTCGCTGACGCTTTCCTTACGGCGGGCCGCGATACGGTCAGCGGTCGGCCAGCGCACGTCCGTGGCCCAGCCGAGCATCTCGAACCAGCGGATGATCCGGGCGCTGGAGTCGATCTGGCCGCGCAGCACACCGTGCCGGGCGCTGGTCGGATCGGCGTGGTGGAGGTTGTGCCAGGACTCGCCGCAGGACAGGACGGCCAGCCACCAGACGTTGCCGGACTTGTCGCGGGAGCGGAAGGGGCGCTTGCCGACCGCGTGGCAGATCGAGTTGATCGACCACGTGACGTGGTGCAGCAGCGCGACGCGCACCAGGGAGCCCCAGAAGAAGGCGGTGGCGGCGCCGGTCCAGGACATGGTGGCCAGACCGCCGACGAGCGGCGGCAGCGCCAGCGAGACCGTCGTCCAGAGCCAGAAGTCGCGGCTGACCCGCCGGATCGCCGGGTCCTTGATCAGGTCCGGGGCGTACTTCTGCTGCGGGGTCTGCTCCTCGTCGAAGAGCCAGCCCATGTGCGCCCACCACAGGCCCTTCAGCAGGGCGGGCAGGGTCTCCCCGTAGCGCCAGGGGCTGTGCGGGTCGCCCTCGGCGTCGGAGTACCGGTGGTGCTTGCGGTGGTCGGCGACCCAGCGCACGACCGGCCCCTCGACGGCCATGGAGCCCGCGATCGCCAGGGCGATCTTGAGCGGCCGGTTGGCCTTGAACGATCCGTGGGTGAAGTGGCGGTGGAAGCCGATGGTGATGCCGTGGCAGCCCAGGAAGTACATCCCGACCATCAGGCCGAGGTCGAGCCAGCTCAGGCCCCAGCCCCACGCGAACGGGATCGCCGCGACGAGCGCGAGGAAGGGGACGGCGATGAAGAGCCCGAGGGTGATCTGTTCAAGTGACTGCTTCCGGTCCGCGCCGAGGGTGGCGCGCGGAAGCGACGTGCCGTCGCCGGGCCCGGGTTCCGGGGACTCGGTGATCACGTCGGTCTGTGTGGTCATGGGGGTCCCTCACGATGTCGGGGAGCTACGCAACCGTAACCTACGGTGCCGTAATTCCGGCAACTCCAAGTGACAGGCGAACCGGGCGCGCGTGTCGACCCGGAATACGGCTCTTGACACGTGTACCCACGATCGGGGAAAGAGAAGTGCCGATCTTTGTCGTCGCATTGGGGGGCCTCGGTGCGGCATAGTGGGGGAGGCCGAACGGGCACCCCGGCAGGGGCGTCCGGTACGACGGCTTGTGCCATCCGCTGTGGTGTAACGGCAGCACTGAGGGTTTTGGTCCCTTAAGTCCGGGTTCGAATCCTGGCAGCGGAGCGCCTACCCGGGGTCACGTCGGCTTCCGTGCCCCTGGTCCGTTACGCCCCGGTATCCTGCGGGTGAATGTCACCCCACGCCGAGGAGCCCCTTCCGTGAGCGCCCACCGCCCGGCTGCTGTCATCGTCCTTGCCGCGGGTGAGGGCACCCGCATGAAGTCGGCAACCCCCAAAGTCCTGCACGCGATCAGTGGCCGTTCCCTGGTGGGGCATGTCGTCGCCGCCGCGCGCGCCCTGGACCCCGAGCACCTGCTCGTCGTGGTCGGCCACGCCCGCGACCAGGTGACCGCGCACCTCGGCGAGATCGACCCGTCGATCCGCACCGCGGTCCAGCACGAGCAGAACGGCACCGGCCACGCGGTCCGCGTCGGGCTCGCGGAACTCCCCGAGCTCAGCGGCACGGTGGTGATCGCCGCCGGCGACACCCCGCTGCTCACCCCCGACACGCTGCGCACCCTGATCGCCGCGCACGCCGCCGACGCCAACGCGGTGACCGTGCTCACCGCAGAGGTCCCCGACCCGACGGGCTACGGCCGCATCGTGCGCGGCGACGACGGCTCGGTGCTGGCGATCGTGGAGCAGAAGGACGCCACCGTCGAGCAGCGCGCCATCTGCGAGATCAACTCCGGGGTGTTCGCGTTCGACGCGGCGCTGCTGGCGGACGCGCTGGCCAAGGTGACCACCGACAACGCCCAGGGCGAGGAGTACCTGACCGACACCCTGGGCATCCTGCGCGAGGCCGGTCACCGCGTCGGCGCCTCCGTGGCCGCCGACCACCGCGAGATCGCCGGCATCAACAACCGCGTTCAGCTCGCCGAGGCCCGCCGGCTGCTCAACGACCGCCTGCTGGAACGGGCGATGCTCGAAGGCGCGACGATCATGGACCCGGCCTCCACGTGGGTGGACGTCACCGTGGAGTTCGAGCCCGACACGGTCGTGCTGCCGAACACCCAGCTGTACGGCGCCACCCGGCTCGCCGCCGGCGCCGAGGTGGGCCCCAACTGCACCCTGACCGACACCGTCGTGGGCCCCGGCGCCCGCGTGGTCAACGCGGTCTGCGACGGCGCCGAGATCGGCGAGGCGGCCGGCGTGGGCCCGTACGCCTACCTGCGCCCGGGTACCCGGCTCGGCCCGAAGTCCAAGGCCGGCACGTACGTGGAGATGAAGAACGCCACGATCGGCGAGGGCACCAAGGTGCCGCACCTGTCGTACGTCGGCGACGCGACCATCGGCGAGTACACCAACATCGGCGCGGCCAGCGTCTTCGTCAACTACGACGGACAGCACAAGCACCACACCAGCATCGGCTCCCATTGCCGCACCGGCTCGGACAACATGTTCGTGGCTCCCGTCACAGTCGGGGACGGCGCCTACACCGCCGCGGGCTCGGTCATCACCAAGGACGTGCCCGCCGGTTCGCTCGCCGTCGCGCGCGGCCAGCAGCGCAACATCGAGGGCTGGGTGGCCCGGAAGCGTCCGGGAAGCGCCGCGGCGCACGCCGCCGAACGCGCCCAGCAGGACGACCAGGACGCCTGACCGGACCCGCGGCGAACCGGAAGAGGCCATTCTCACGTGCGCGGGTGCTCCCAGCAGCGCGTACCGTGTGAGGTGCACACAATTCCGCCGGCTAGCCGACCGTGGGCGAAGCTGCGTTGAACACCAAGGAGACGGTGCAGTGACCGGGATCAAGACGACCGGTGAGAAGAAGCTGATGCTCTTCTCCGGCCGCGCACACCCCGAACTCGCGGAGGAGGTGGCACGCGAGCTGGGCGTCTCCCTTGTGCCGACCAAGGCCTTCGACTTCGCGAACGGTGAGATCTACGTCCGTTTCGAGGAGTCGGCACGCGGCTCGGACGCCTTCGTCATCCAGAGCCACACCGCGCCCATCAACAAGTGGATCATGGAGCAGCTGATCATGATCGACGCGCTGAAGCGGGCCTCCGCCAAGCGCATCACCGTGGTCGTGCCCTTCTACGGCTATGCCCGGCAGGACAAGAAGCACCGCGGCCGCGAGCCCATCTCGGCGCGGCTCATCGCCGATGTGCTCAAGACCGCGGGTGCCGACCGCATCCTCACGGTCGACCTGCACACCGACCAGATCCAGGGCTTCTTCGACGGACCGGTGGACCACCTGTTCGCGCTGCCGCTGCTGGCCGACTACGTGGGCGCCAAGGTCGACCGCTCCAAGCTGACCGTGGTCTCCCCCGACGCCGGCCGCGTCCGGGTGGCCGACCGCTGGTGCGACCGGCTCGGCGCGCCGCTGGCGATCGTCCACAAGCGGCGCGACCCGGACGTCGCCAACCAGGTCACCGTGCACGAGGTCGTCGGTGACGTGCGCGGCCGCATCTGCGTCCTGGTGGACGACATGATCGACACCGGTGGCACCATCTGCGCCGCGGCGGACGCCCTGTTCGCCAACGGCGCGGAGGACGTCATCGTGACCGCCACGCACGGTGTGCTCTCCGGCCCGGCCGCGGACCGGCTGAAGAACTCCAAGGTGAGCGAGTTCGTCTTCACCGACACGCTGCCCACGCCGGGCGAGCTGGAGCTGGACAAGATCACGGTGCTGTCCATCGCTCCGACCATCGCCAACGCGGTCCGCGAGGTCTTCGAGGACGGGTCCGTGACGAGCCTCTTCGAGGACTCGCACTGATCACGCGCTGATCGATTTCCGGGGCGGCCTCCCCGCCGGGTAGACTCACCGAGTTGCTCGGCGAGGGAGGCCGTTGCCGTTTGGGCGGCGGACTCCGTTATCGACGCGCTCCTCGTAAGTGGAACGGCCCGTCGTGGGCTGGGCGACCAGACAGAAGTCCCGTCGTCACTACGAGGAGTGTGATTCCCATGTCCGAGGTGAAGATCGCCGCCCAGCTGCGCACCGAGTTCGGCAAGGGCGCTGCCCGCCGCATCCGCCGCGCGCACCAGGTTCCCGGTGTCATCTACGGCCACGGCCAGGAGCCCAAGCACGTCTCCATGCCGGGTCACGAGCTGCTGCTCGCCCTGCGCACCCCGAACGTCCTGATCAGCCTGGACATCGAGGGTGACGGCAAGGAGCTCGTCATCCCCAAGGCCGTCTCCCGCGACCCGCTGAAGGGCTTCCTGGAGCACGTCGACCTGCTCGCGGTCAAGCGCGGCGAGAAGGTCACCGTCGAGATCGTGGTCAGCACCGAGGGCGAGCTCGCCCCCGGCGGCAACCTCCTGGAGCACGTGCTCAACGCGCTGCCGGTCGAGGCCGAGGCCACCCACATCCCCGACGGCGTCACCGTCTCCGTCGAGGGCCTGGAGGCCGGTACCTCCATCCTCGCCAAGGACATCCCGCTCCCCAAGGGCACCACCCTGGCCGTGGACGAGGACACCGTCGTCCTGCAGGTCGTCGCCGCCCAGGCCGAGGCCGCCGCCGAGGGTGAGGGCGAGGAGGGCGAGGGCGCCGAGGGCGCCGAGGCCGCCGCCGAGTAATCAGCGGCACGCAGCACGCTTCTCACGACCGCCGTCCCGCTCCGTCAGGAGCGGGACGGCGGTCCTGTTGAATGGACGCCATGAGCATGAGCGCAGCGGATAGCGCCCCCGAGGGGCCCTGGCTGGTGGCCGGACTGGGCAACCCCGGACCGGAGTACGCCGGCAACCGGCACAACATCGGCTTCATGGTGGCCGATCTGCTCGCCGACCGGATCGGCGGGCGCTTCAAGACCCACAAGAGCCGCTCGCAGGTGGTGGAGGGGCGCATCAGCGGTCACCGGGTGGTCCTGGCCAAGCCGATGACGTTCATGAACCTCTCGGGTGGACCGGTGACCGCGCTGCGCGACTTCTACAAGGTGCCGCTCGGCAACATCATCGCCGTCCACGACGAACTGGACATCGACTACGCGACGCTGCGGCTCAAGAAGGGCGGCGGCGACAACGGCCACAACGGCCTGAAGTCGATCACCAAGTCGCTCGGCCCGGACTACCTGCGGGTGCGCTGCGGCATCGGGCGCCCGCCGGGACGGATGCAGGTGGCGGACTTCGTGCTCAAGGACTTCTCCGGCACGGAGCGCAAGGAGCTGGACTGGTTCGTGGACCGGGCGGCCGACGCCGTGGAGGCACTGGTCTGCGAGGGCCTGGAACGGGCGCAGGGCACCTACAACAGCTGACCTGCCTGCGAAGTTGACCGAGTGGCAGGCAATGGCCAAGGATCGCCCGCATGGCCAAACGGAGTCTTGCCCGCCGCACCGCAGAGAGCACGTGGGGTCTGGTGCTGGTCGCCCGGATCGTGGTGCTGAGCGCGCTCGTCCTGGTGATCCTGGCAGCCGGGGTGTGGACCTCGTGGAAGACCGCCCAGCACGCGATGCTCACCAAGGGGCGCGAGCGGGGCACCATGACGGTCTCCGCCTGCGCCGCCGACACCTGCACGGGACCCTTCGTGCCGACCGGGCTCGGCTCCATCCGGGCGAAGGTGACGATCGACAAGGCGGTCACGCACCGTGTCGGCGAGCGGATCCCCGTCGCCGTCGAGCCCGGCACGGACACGGTGGTGCGGATTGGCACGGCGGGCGTGCTGCACACCTGGATCCCGTTCGGGGGCGCGCTGTTGCTGGCGGCACTCGTGCTGGCGGGCGGTCTGCGGTGGACCCGCACCGCCTGGGTGGCCGGGATCGCCGGGGCGGCGCTGCTGGGGGCGGCGTTCCTCACGCTGTAGGCCCGCCGCCCCCGGCGCTCCGGCCCGCTCAGGCCCCCTCGGGCTCCAGGAACTCCAGGCGGTTGCCGACCGGGTCCTCGGAGTAGAAGCGGTGGTGGCCCGGCAGGTCGTGATCCCAGACGACCGTCGCGCCCCGGGACTCCAGCGTCTCGGCGTAGGCGCGGATGCCGCGCACCCGCAGGCCCGGGTGGGCCTTGCGCGCGGGGCGGAAGTCCTCCTCCACCCCGATGTGGATCTGCGCGGCGCCGGAGGTGAACCAGCATCCGCCGCGGGCGGCCAGTACGGGCGGCTTGGGCACCTCGGTCATACCGAGCACGCCGGCGTAGTAGGCGCGCAGCCGTTCCTCGCAACCGGGCGGCGCGACGAGCTGGACGTGGTCGAGCGCGGCTATCACGGGGTCAGCGGGCCTTTCGTGCGATGGCGAAGATCCGCCGGAACGGGAAGACGGTGCCGTGCGGGCCCGCGGGGTAGGCCTTGCGCAGCAGGTCGCGGTACTGGCCGAGAAACTCCGCGGCGGCGGCGGGGTCGTCGGCCAGTTCGGTGAGCACCGGGCGCAGCGCGGTGCCCTTGGTCCACTCCAGGACCGGGTCCTCGCCCTGGAGCAGCTGGACGTAGGTGGTCTCCCAGACGTCGACGTCCACGTCGACGTCCGGAATGTCGATGAGGCGTTCCAGGTAGGCGGCGGGCTCCAGGATGTGGACGTAGCGGCGGCCGTGGCCGTCGCCCAGCCGGTGGCGCCAGGCCGGGGAGTCGCACAGCTCGCCCAGCAGCGCATGGCTGGGGGAGGTGAAGTTGCCCGGCACCTGGAAGGCGAGCACCCCGCCGGGCACCAGGTGCGCGGTCCACTCGGGGAAGCGCTCGGCGTGGCCCTCGACCCACTGCAGGGCGGCGTTGGACACGATCAGGTCGTAGTCCTCCTCCGGCACCCAGTGCGCGGCGTCGGCGGCCCTGAAGTCCAGGCTGCCGCCCCCGGGGGTGACGCCCGCATGGGCCTGCGCGGCCTCCAGCATGTCGGCGGAGCTGTCGAGGCCGGTGATGCGCGCGGCAGGCCAGCGGTCCGCGAGCAGGGCCGTCACGTTGCCGGGGCCGCAGCCGATGTCGACGATGCGCGGGGACGGGCCGGGGAGCTCCGGTATCCGGGCCAGAAGGTCGTGGAAGGGACGGGTCCTGTGGGTGGAATGCCGGAGGTACTGCTGCGGGTCCCACGATGCTGCGGGCATGTCTCGAACTCCCTGGCGAAGGTTGGATCTCTTCCTGCGGCCGACCTTGCCCACAAGGTTCCGCACCTAATCTCTTGATGTCAAGAGACTTCATGTCGACAGAACCACTACACTGATCCCCATGGAGGACGAGGTCGACCGATTGGTCGCGGCGTGGCGCAGGGAGCGCCCCGACCTCGACGTCGAACCGCTCGAGGTACTCAGCCGGGTCAGCCGGCTGGCGCGGCACCTGGACCGGGCACGTCGCCTGGCGTTCGCGGAGCACGGCCTGGAGCCATGGGAGTTCGACGTCCTCACGTCGCTGCGCCGCGCGGGCGCGCCCTATCAGCTCTCCCCGGGGCAACTGCTCACCCAGACGCTCGTGACGTCCGGGACGATGACCAACCGCATCGACCGGCTCACCAAGAAGGGTCTGGTGGAACGACTCCCCGACCCCTCGGACCGGCGCGGCGTCCTCGTACGGCTCACTCCGGAGGGCCGGGACCGTGCCGACCAGGCCCTGGCGGGACTGCTCGCGCAGGAACGAGCCATCCTCGGCGAGCTCTCCGGCCGCCAGCGCGGAGAACTCGCCGACCTTCTGCGCCAGTTGACGGCGCCGTTCGACAACATCCCGAGCTGAGGCCGATTACCCGGCGTAATCACCCAGGGAAGATCACAAACGGCCACGCTCTGCCACCGGTTGCGCACCCAAAGTGGCAGATTTAGCGTGATCTACGTGAACGCCGCATAAAGGCCCGGATGGCCACCTTTGCGGCTGCCGGCGCACCCGAGCACCGGCGCCATTTTTTGAAAGGCGCCGAGCCGCGCCGGCTTCCAATCCCTGGACCCTGTCGGGTCCCGCTCCACCTTGGAGATGCAGATGACTCTGCACACCCGCGCAAGCAAGATAGCCGCGACAGCGGTGACCGGCGCCTTGGCCGGCACCCTTGCCATTGGCACGATGGGCACCGCGTTCGCCAACGAGATCGCTGCACCCGGCGCGCCGAAGGCCGCACCGGCTCCCTCGGGGAACACGGAAAGCGTGGGCGCCGGCGAGGACCTCCCGGACCTGTCCGGCGAGATCGCGTCCGCAGCGGCGGACGGCCCCAACAGCGCCCTCTACCAGGGCCGTGTCATCGCCCGGATCGGTCTGCGCGTTCGCAGCGGCCCGGGCACGCAGTTCAGCTCGGTGGGCGTGCTCCCGTACAACGCTCTGGTCTCGATTGTCTGCAAGACCAATGGCCAGGACATCGGTGGTAATCCGCGTTGGTACCGCCTGGCCCAGAACCTCTACGCATGGTCGGCAGGGCGTTACATCGCCAACGTCGGCGCGTCGCCGCGCGTCTGCAACGCCAGTGAGCTCAGTGGCGGTGGTGGCGTCGGCGGCATCGGCGGTGGCGGCATCGGCGGCATCGGCGGCATCGGCGGTGGCGGCATCGGCGGCATCGGCGGTGGCGGCATCGGTGGTGGCGGCGGTGGCTGCTACGGCGGTGGCGGCGGAGGCCGCGACGACGGCCGTGGCGGCGGCGGTGGCGGTCGCGGCGGCGAAGGCGGCGGCCGTGACGGCAACTACGGTGGCAGCGGCGGCCGTGGCGGCGAAGGCGGCGGTCGCGGCGGCGAAGGCGGCGGCCGTGGCGGCGAAGGCGGCCGTGGTCGCTAGGACATCGCGATGATGCGGCGGCCCGTCCTCCCGGTTCCGGGGAGGGCGGGCCGCCGTCGCGTCATGCAGGGGCCGCCGAGCCCACCCGGCCGCCGTCGCCCTCCACCGGAGGCACCCCCGCCCGCCGGGCAAGCGCCACCGCGGCCAGCGTCGAGTGCACACCCAACTTGCCCAGCACGTTCTGCATATGGGTGCGGACGGTGTGCGGGGACAGGTAGAGCCGTTCGGCCACCGCCTTGCGGCCCAGCCCCGCCACCATGCAGCGCAGGACCTCCTGCTCGCGCGGGGTGAGCGACTCCACCAGCTGTTCGCTCTCGGTGCGGTGGCGGCGAGCGGCGGTCAACTCCCGCAGCACACCTGTGAGCAGGGCGGGCGGCAGGTGGGTCTCGTCCCTCAGCACCCCGCGCATGACCGCCAGCAGCCGGGACAGCGAGCAGTCCTTGGCCACCCATCCCGAGGCGCCGGCCTGCAACGCGCGGGCGGCGCGGCGCGCGTCGTCACGCTCGGCGAGCACCACCGTGCGGGTGGCGGGGTGTTCGTTCCTGACGCGTTCCACCAGCGCGATGCCGTCGACACCGGGCGGCGTGCCGCCCGGGGCGGCGGGACCGCCGGAGACGACGGCTGCGGAGCCGTTGGTGTCCACGGCGTTCAGCGTGCGCACGCCCGCCGCGCCCGCGGCCGACCCGAGGTCGGCGTCCACCAGCAGTACGTCGTAGCGGCGGCCGTCCGCCGCCGCGCGTTCGAGGCAGCGCTGGGCGGCCGCGCCACTGCCGGCCGCCGACACGTCCACATCGGATTCCGCGGCCAGGGCCGCGGCGAGCGACTCGGCGAAGATGCGGTGGTCGTCCACGACGAGAACACGGATTCGTCCCACGGGCCCCACTCCCGGCATTAGGCGGTTTCCCCCCAACGGACGAGGTTGAGGTGCACTGAGGCCCGGCACCTGGAGCGGACGCCGCATGCCGCCGGGCTAGCCGTCGTCCTCCGCCAGGTGCCGAACCCTTGTGTCTCGCCCCCTGATGCCACCGGCCCCCACCGGCGGTGTTCAAGAGCCTAGGGGCAGGAGCAGACAAAGGCGCCCGAATGGAAAAACTGGGCGGCCCCAGTTGCCGGCCCGGGTCCGCGGGTGTGACCCCCGGTGCGCGGCGTGTCCCGTGCGCCGGGGGTCGTTCCGCTACGCGAGCCGCCGCGCGCCCGCCGAGGGCACCGCCGTGAAGACGCGGGGTTCGCGGTACCCCGCGTCGGCGAAGGCGGCCACCACCGAGTCGGCGACCTTCTCCGCGGCCGGCTCCTCGACCAGCACGATGGCCGAGCCGCCGAATCCGCCGCCCGTCATGCGGGCGCCGAGCGCTCCGGCCTCGTTGCCCGCGGAGACCACGAGGTCGAGTTCGGGGCAGGAGACCCGGAAGTCGTCGCGGAGCGAGGCGTGCCCCTCGGTCAGGACCGGCCCGATGGCACGGGCGTCGCCCGCCTCCAGCAGCCCGACGACCCGCTCCACGCGCCGGTCCTCGGTCACCACGTGCCGTACCAGCGGCCGCAGTTCGGGCTCGCCGGCCAGTTGCTCCAGGGCCGCGTCGAGACCGTCGTAGGGGATGTCGCGCAGCGCCTCGACGCCCAGTACGGCTGCCGCCCGCTCGCAGCCGGTCCGGCGCTTGCCGTACTCGCCCTCGCTGTGGGCGTGGGTGACCCGGGTGTCGACGACGAGCAGCCGCAGGCCCTGCGCGGCCATGTCGAACGGGATCTGACGCTGCGACAGGTCGCGGGTGTCCAGCCACAGCGCGTGCCCCTCGGTGCAGCACGCCGAGGCGGTCTGGTCCATGATGCCGGTGGGGGCGCCCACGTAGACGTTCTCGGCGCGCTGGCACAGCCGGGCCAGCCGCCAGGGCTCCAGGCCCAGCCCGTACAGCTCGTTGAGCGCGACGGCCGTCACCACCTCCAGCGCGGCCGAGGACGACAGGCCCGCACCGGTCGGGACGGTGCTCTCGAAGTGGATGTCGGCGCCGGTGATCGCGTGGCCTGCGTCGCGCAGCGCCCACACCACCCCGGCGGGGTAGTCGGCCCAGCCCGCGCCGCCGCCGGCCTCCAGTTCGTCCACGTGCAGTTCGACCACGCCGCCGTCGACGTCCGGCGAGGCGCTGTGCAGCCGCAGCCGCCCGTCGGCGCGGCGGGCCACCGCCGCGACGGTGGTGTGCGGCAGCGCGAAGGGCATCACGAAGCCGTCGTTGTAGTCGGTGTGCTCACCGATGAGGTTGACCCGCCCGGGGGCGGCCCACACGCCCTCGGGCCCGGTGCCGTACGTCGTTCGGAAGGCGTCCGCTGTCACTGTCGCTCTACTCCCGGTTCTGCAGGGCCTGCGTGAAGGTCCAGGCGTCGCGGACGATCTCCGCGAGGTCGGTGCGTGAGGGCCGCCAGCCCAGCCGCTCCTTGGCGCGCTCGGCGGAGGCGACCAGGACCGCGGGGTCGCCGGCCCGGCGCGGGGCGACGACCTCGGGGACGGGGTGGCCGGTGACCTGCCGTACGGTCTCGACGACCTCGCGCACCGAGAAGCCGTTGCCGTTGCCCAGGTTGCAGATCAGGTGCTCGCCCGGGGTGGCGGCGTCGACGGCGAGCAGGTGCGCCTCGGCGAGGTCGGCGACGTGGATGTAGTCGCGGATGCAGGTGCCGTCGGGGGTCGGGTAGTCGTCACCGAAGACCGAGATCGCCTCGCGGCGGCCCTGGGCGACCTGGAGGACCAGCGGGATCAGGTGCGACTCGGGGTCGTGCCGCTCGCCGAACTCCCCGTAGGCGCCGGCCACGTTGAAGTAGCGCAGGGACACCGCCGCCAGGCCGTGCGCGACGGCCTCGCTGGTGATCATGTGGTCGACGGCGAGCTTGGACGCGCCGTACGGGTTGGTCGGCAGGGTCGGGTCGTCCTCGGTGATCGGGACGGACTTCGGCTCGCCGTAGGTGGCCGCCGTGGAGGAGAAGACCAGCCGGCGCACCCCCGTCTCGCGCATGGCGCCCAGCAGTTCCAGGGTGCCCGCGACGTTGTTGCGCCAGTACTTCTCCGGGTTGACCACGGACTCGCCGACCTGGGAGCTGGCCGCGAAGTGCAGCACGGCGTCGTACGAGGAGTCGAGCACCTTGCCCGCGTCCTGGACGCGGCCCTCGACGAACGTGGCGCCGCCGGGCACGCCGGCCCGGAAGCCGGTGGACAGGTCGTCCAGCACGGTGACCCGGTGCCCTGCCTCCAGCAGGTGGGCCGCCACGACGCTGCCCACGTAACCGGCGCCGCCGGTCACCAGGACCTTCTTCCCGCCGGTCTCGGGGGCACCGGCGCTGGGGGTGTCGCTCATGAGGTCTCAGCCTTTCTCGGGTCCGTCTCGGAGCAACCGTAGTGGGGACGGACGAGGGCGTGCCGCGCGCATGCCGTGGAGGGCCTCATGGGGTGGCGACCTCGCGCAGACGGGCCGCGGCGGCCTCCGGCGGCACGTCGTTGATGAAGACGCTCATGCCGGACTCAGAACCGGCCAGGAACTTCAGCTTCCCCTTGGTGCGGCGGATCGTGAACAGCTCCAGGTGCAGCGCGAACTCCCGACGCAGCGGACTGCTGAAGGGTGCCTGGTGCCAGCCCGAGATGTAGGGGGTCGGCGGCTCCTCCGGACCGAAGATCCGGTCGAAGCGGCGCAGCAGTTCCAGGTAGACCGCCGGGAACTCGGCGCGCGCCTCCTCGTCCAGACCGAGCAGGTCGGGGACCCGGCGGCGCGGGTAGAGGTGCACCTCGTACGGCCAGTGGGCGGCGTAGGGGACGAAGGCGGTCCAGTGCTCGCCCTCGAGGACGATCCGCGAACCGTCCTCGCGCTCGCGCTCCACGACGTCGTCGAAGAGGTTGCGCCCGCCGGTGGCCTCGCTGTGCCGCTCCAGCGACCGCAGCATCAGCTCGGTGCGCGGGGTCGCGAAGGGGTAGCCGTAGATCTGGCCGTGCGGGTGGCCGAGGGTGACGCCGATCTCCTCGCCGCGGTTCTCGAAGCAGTAGACCTGCTCGACCCCGGCGAGCTGCGACAGCTCGCGCGTGCGGTCGGTCCACGCGTCGAGCACCAGCCGCGCCCGCTCGGGGCTCAGACCCGCGAACGACGTGTCGTGGTGGTCGGTGAAGACGACCACCTCGCAACGGCCATGTTCTCCGGAGAGTGAGGGAAAGCGGTTCTCGAAGACGGCAACCTCGTAGTGGTCGTCGGGGATCTCGGTGAGGTGACCGTCACGCGTGGGACACAACGGGCACTCGTCCACGGGCGGGTGGTACGTACGGGCCTGGCGGTGCGAGGCGACGGCGACGGAGTCGCCCAGCAGGACGTCGTGACGGATCTCGGAGACCGAGGACACCGGATCCAGCGGGCGCCGGTCGACGGCGTCGTGCACCGCGTCGTCCCGGGTGTCGTAGTAGATCAGCTCGCGCCCGTCGGCGAGCCGGGTCGATGTCTTCTTCACCCTGCGGGCTCCTCACACACACCCCAACCAACAGAACCGAACACAATGAACCACAACGAAACAGCAACGTCAACGAATGAGGCGCTGCGGGGAGTGATCACACCATGAACCTGCTGGCAGAGGGGCTACGGCTGCCGACCAACGCCCTCGACTACTCGATCCTCGCGATCTACTTCGTCGTCGTCCTGGGCATCGGCTTCGCGGCCCGCCGCTCCGTGAAGACCAGCCTGGACTTCTTCCTGTCGGGGCGCTCGCTGCCGGCCTGGGTCACCGGCCTGGCGTTCATCGCCGCCAACCTGGGCGCCACCGAGATCCTCGGCATGGCGGCCAACGGCGCACAGTACGGCGTGTACACCGTGCACTGGTACTGGATCGGCGCCATTCCGGCCATGGTCTTCCTCGGCCTGGTGATGATGCCCTTCTACTACGGCTCCAAGGTCCGCTCCGTGCCGGAGTTCCTGCTGCACCGCTTCGGGCCGTCCTCGCACCTGCTCAGCTCGATCATCTTCGCGGTCTCGGCGCTGCTCATCGCGGGCGTCAACCTCTACGCGATGGCGATCGTGCTGGAGGCGCTGATCGGCTGGCCGCAGTGGGTGGCGATCGTCGTCGCCGGGCTCTTCGTGCTCTTCTACATCACCCTCGGCGGACTGTCCTCGGCGATCTACAACGAGGTGCTGCAGTTCTTCGTCATCCTCGCCGCGCTCATCCCGCTCACCGTCGTCGGCCTCAAGCGGGTCGGCGGCTGGTCGGGCCTGCGGGACTCGCTGACCGACTCGCACTCCCCGGCGTTCCTCTCCGCCTGGCAGGACACCGGGATCGGCTCGCAGAACCCGCTCGGCGCCAACTGGCTGACCATCGTGCTCGGTCTCGGCTTCGTGCTGAGCTTCGGCTACTGGACGACCAACTTCGCCGAGGTGCAGCGCGCCCTGTCGGCCAAGAACCTCTCGGCGGCCCAGCGCACCCCGCTGATCGCGGCGTACCCCAAGATCTTCATCCCGCTGATCGTCGTCCTGCCCGGGCTGATCGCGCTCGTCATGGAGCCGGACATCGGCAAGGACGGCAGCGGACTGCAGTACAACGACGCGATCCCGGTGCTCATGCGCGACCTGCTGCCCAACGGCGTCCTCGGCATCGCCGTCACCGGCCTGCTGGCCGCCTTCATGGCCGGCATGGCGGCCAACGTCTCGTCGTTCAACACCGTCTTCACGTACGACATCTGGGGCCGCTACGTGCGGCGGGACCGGCCGGACGCGTACTACGTCACCACCGGTCGCGTGGTGACGGCGATCGGCGTGCTGATCGGCATGGGCACGGCCTTCATCGCCTCGTCCTTCAGCAACATCATGAACTACCTGCAGACGCTCTTCTCGTTCTTCAACGTGCCGCTGTTCTGCGTCTTCATCCTCGGCATGTTCTGGAAGCGCTCGACCGCGGCGGCGGGCTTCTGGGGACTGCTCAGCGGCACGGTGGCCGCGATGATCAACTACTTCTGGTTCTACAAGGGCGGCCTGATCTCCATCCCCAGCGACCAGGGCGCCAACTTCGTCTCCGCCATCGCCGCGTTCGTCGTGGGCGGCGTCGTGATGGTGCTGGTCTCGTGGTTCACCCGGCCCAAGCCCACCGAGTCGCTGGCCGGCCTGGTCTACGGGACCACCTCGCCCGGCATGGCCGAGCCGCCCGCCAAGGGCGACGACGCCTGGTACCGCAGGCCCGCCCTGCTGGGCTGGGGCGCGGTCGTCCTCGCCGCCCTGTGCTACATCCCCTTCTCCCTGTGAGGTGACCTGTCGTGACCAGTTTCGGGAACGAGTCCGAGTTCCAGGACGACATGGGGAGCCTGGAGCGCAAGTCGGCCACCGCGGCCCGGCTGTTCGACGTACGCCGCGTCATCGGCGGTCTCTTCGTCGTCTACGGGGTGCTCGTCACCATCGCCGGGATCACCGCCTCCGACGCCGACATCACCAAGGCCCAGGGCATCAACATCAACCTCTGGGCCGGCATCGGCATGCTGGTGCTGGGGCTGGCCTTCCTGCTGTGGATGAGGCTCAGCCCGCCCCCTCCCCCGCCGTCCCCGGACCCGACACCTGCTGAGGAATCACGACCCCGCCCGGAGGGCGGTGCGTGACGCGGTCCAGCAGTCCGGTGCGGGCGGCCAGCGCGGCCGCCTCCAGTCGCGACCCGACGCCCAGCTTCATCAGCACCCGCTGCACATGCGTACGGGCGGTGCTCGGCGCGATCGCCATTCCCGCGGCGATCAGCCGGGTGTCCTCCCCCTCCGCGACCCGCATCAGCACCTCGACCTCGCGCGGGGTGAGCATCTGAAGCAGCCGTGTGCCCTCGTCGTCCGGCTCCACCACGGGGTTGAGCAGTTCCGCGAAAGCCCCCTGGAGCAGCGCGGGGGCCACGGCGACCTCGCCCGCCCGGGCCTTGGCCATCGCCCGTTCGACGCCCTCGATCCGCTCGTCGTGCCGGACGTAGCCCGAGGCGCCGGCGGCGAACGCGGCGGCTATGCCACGCGGGTTGGGCACCGGTCCTAGGACCAGCACCGCCACCCCCGGCCGCTCGCGCTTGATCCGCGCGACGGCGTCGAAGGCGCCCGGCTCGGCCGGGGCGGCGGTGCCGATCAGGCACACCTCGGGTGCCCGGCTCAGGACCAGATCGGCCGCTCCCGAGGCGGGCGCGGCCGCGGCGAGCACCCGGTGCCCGCGCAGTTTCAGGGCCGAGGCGAGCGCCTCGGCCAGCAGACGATGGTCGTCGACGACGACGAGCCGTACGCCCATGGGCGTCCCCCTCATCCCCCCATGGACCGGTGCGGGCCTGCCCACCGAGTCCAAGCCGGTCCCCCCTCACATGCCGTAGCGCGGCCACGGCCCGGCGTCCCGCGCGTACCCCCACAGTGGCCCACAGCGGTCCGGGTCATGCCCGGGAAGGTACACGCTTGTTCGACGCGGCGCGCCCCCTACCGGCCAGATGCCTCCAGCAATTCCGAAATGACCGGCGTTCCTGGCTGCTTCTCACCCGAAACCGCTCGTTCCGTACCGTACATACCCAGGAATCGACCGCTCAGCCGAAGGCCGCGATCGCCTTGCCGGTGAGGCTGGTGTTGGCCGAGATGCTGGCGGGGTTGACGAAGAAGTGGTCCTTGTAGAGCCAGTAGTAGGAACTGCCGTCCAGGAACTGGTTCTCCAGTTCCTTGCCGCCGGCGGGGAGTTCCATGAAGTCCGTCGTCCTGCGCGTACCGGGGTCCAGGGAGACCAGCCGGCCCGGCTTGTCGTAGGTGTTGCGCTGGTAGGCGATCACCTTGCCGTCCCTCATGCCGACGACCTTCATCTCGCGCTCCTCGCCGGGCTCCGCCAGCCACTGGGGCTTGCCGGTCCGCAGGTCGAGCGCCGCGATCTCGTTGGTCTGCGTGTACGAGTCGCCGGTGCCGGCATGGCTTTTGGTGGGCAGGTAGATCGTGGTGCCGTCGATCGCGAAGTTGGAGCAGTGCGCCTCGCCGTTGGGCGGGCAGGAGACCGCGTACGTGCCCTGGTAGCCGCCGGCGCCCAGGGAGATGCGGCTCTTCATCCTGCCGTCCTCCAGGTACGCCAGATCCGTCATCAGACCGCTCGCACCGGCCGACAGCCCGACCACGACCGGGTCGGTGGACAGGATGTTCTGCACGTCGCTGCCCGTGGGCACCTGCCAGGACCACTGCTTGCGGCCGCTCTCGCTCAGCCCCTGGACGTAGATGTCGCCGTTGTAGCCGCCGCACTGGACGACGGCGACCAGCTTCGTACCGCCCTTGTAGCCCTTGTCGTTGCAGTCGGAACCGGCCTTCGGGGTCCACAGGACCTCGCCGCTGCCGATCCGGTAGCCGACCGAGCCGCCCAGCCACGCCAGGGCGGCGGTGTCCCCGGTGACGGCGACCTGCGTGTAGTCGTGCGAGGTCTGGCCGTTCTGGTCCGGCAGCTGCTTGTCCCACAGCTTCACGCCCTTGGCGATGTCGATCGCCATCACCTGGCCGCAGTCCGTGCCGTACGTGACGACCACGCGGTCCCCCGACGCCTCGCGCGAGGCCGGGCAGGACTCGCCGGACAGCGGGACCGACCAGTTCTCCTTGCCGCTGCCGATGTCGTAGGAGCGCACCGCGTCCGGCGTCGTCTTCACCACCGCGTTGCCGGTGAACCAGGCGTCGGGAATCGCCGCCAGGATCTCCGACTTGGGCGGGCGCACCCCGTCCTTGTCCCACAGCGCCTTCGCCTGGATCGCGCCGCCGCCACGGCCGTCCTGGCCGCCGCTGCCGCCGCGGCTGTCCGACGGCGTGCCGGGCTTGCCCGTGCCCCCGCCGGCGTTGAGCGCCACGAACACACCGCCGCCGACGACCAGGACGCCCGCGATCGCCGCCGCCACGACGGCGACCAGCCTGCCGTTGCCCTTCCGGGGCGGCGGCGGGGGCGGGAACTGCGGGTAGCCGTACGGCGGTACGGGCTGGGTCGGCGCCTGCGCGTACGGGTGGGGTCCGTACGGACCGGGGCCCGGAGGTGGCGGCGGAACCGGTGCGGCGTACGGGTTCGGCTGCGCGGGCGGGTAACCGTACTGGGGCGGCTGCGGCCCGAAACCGGGCTGGTGGCCGGGCGGGGGCGGCGGCTGCGACATCAGCGGGCACCTTTCGGGCACAGACGTGCGAGGGCGGACGGTGACCCTCTTTGTACCACCGGTGACACACTGTTCCGAGCTCGCGCCCGGCGACCGTTACGGCACTGCTACACCCGTTCCCACGTCACGCCTCGTCGGCCAACTCCAGCCAGCGCATCTCCAGTTCCTCACGCTCCGCGCTCAGCGAACGCAGCTCCATGTCGAGTTCGGCGACCTTCTCGAAGTCGGTCGCGTTCTCGGCGATGGCGGTGTGCAGCTTGGACTCCCGCTCGCCGACCTTGTCCAGCTGCCGCTCGATGCGCTGCAGTTCCTTCTTGGCGGCACGGCTGTCGCCACCGCCCTTGGGCTTGGCCGGGGCGGGCGCGGGGGCCGCGGCCTCGACGACGGCGCGACGCCGCTCCAGGTACTCGTCGATGCCGCGCGGCAGCATGCGCAGCGTCGCGTCGCCGAGCAGGGCGAAGGTGCGGTCGGTGGTCCGCTCCAGGAAGTACCGGTCGTGGGAGATGACGACCATTGAGCCCGGCCAGCCGTCGAGCAGGTCCTCCAGCTGGGTCAGCGTCTCGATGTCCAGGTCGTTGGTGGGCTCGTCGAGGAAGAGCACGTTCGGCTCGTCCATCAGCAGCCGCAGCAACTGGAGCCTGCGGCGCTCGCCGCCGGACAGGTCGCCGACGGGCGTCCACTGCTTCTCGTTGGTGAAGCCGAACTTCTCACACAGCTGACCTGCCGTCAGTTCCCGGCCCTTGCCGAGGTCCACCCGGCCGCGCACCGACTCCACGGCCTGCAGCACACGCATCGCCGGGTCGAGTTCGGCGACCTCCTGCGACAGGTAGGCCAGGCGCACGGTCCTGCCCACGGCGACCTTGCCCGCCGCCGGCTGCTTCTCCCCGTCGCTCGTGGCGGCGTCGGCCAGCGCCCGCAGCAGCGAGGTCTTGCCCGCGCCGTTGACGCCGACCAGGCCGACCCGGTCGCCGGGGCCGAGCTGCCAGGTCAGGTGCTTCAGCAGCACCTTGGGACCGGCCTGCACGGTCACGTTCTCCAGGTCGAAGACGGTCTTGCCGAGCCGGGTCGTGGCGAACTTCATCAGCTCGGCGTTGTCGCGCGGCGGCGGCACGTCCGCGATGAGCTCGTTGGCCGCCTCGATGCGGAAGCGCGGCTTGCTGGTGCGCGCCGGGGCGCCGCGGCGCAGCCACGCCAGCTCCTTGCGCATCAGGTTCTGCCGCTTGACCTCCTCGGTCGCGGCGATCCGCTCGCGCTCGGCGCGGGCGAAGACGTAGTCGCTGTAGCCGCCCTCGTAGTCGTGGACGTCACCGCGCTGCACGTCCCACATCCGCGTGCAGACCTGGTCCAGGAACCAGCGGTCGTGGGTGACGCACACCAGCGCCGAGCGGCGCGCCCGCAGGTGGCCCGCGAGCCACGAGATGCCCTCGACGTCGAGGTGGTTGGTGGGCTCGTCGAGCACGATCAGGTCCTGCTCGGCGATCAGCAGCTTCGCCAGCGCGATGCGGCGGCGCTCGCCACCGGAGAGCGGACCGATCACCGTCTCCAGGCCCTGCGGGAAGCCGGGCAGGTCCAGCCCGCCGAACAGGCCGGTCAGCACGTCCCGGATCTTCGCGTCGCCTGCCCAGTCGTGGTCGGGCCGGTCCCCGATCACCTCGTGGCGTACGGTCGCCGCCGGGTCCAGGCTGTCGTGCTGGGTCAGCACGCCCAGCCGCAGCCCGGAGGTGTGGGTCACCCGGCCGCTGTCCGGGCCCTCCAGCTTGGCCAGCATCCGGATCAGGGTCGTCTTGCCGTCCCCGTTGCGGCCGACGACCCCGATGCGGTCGCCCTCCGATACGCCGAGCGAGATCCCGTCCAGCAGGGTACGGGTGCCGTACACCTTGCTGACGGACTCGACGTTGACCAGATTGACGGCCATGGGACTCCTGTCGATACGGAAGAACGACCTCCCAGAGTAGTGCTGCCGCCTGCCGCCCCCGAATACGCCCATCGGGCTCCGGCGTCCGCCCGCACGGCGCGGGCGCCTCGGGCTCCCCGCCCCCGATGGCCGAATCCGGCATGTCGGGCACGGTACGCGGCCGCAGGTCTGCGCGGTTTCCCCCTGGAGGCGTATCCGCTCGTCGAAGCCCGCAACCCGCCCGGGCCGCTCGTCGGCCGCCTCCGGCACGGGCACGAACCCGTCCTCATCAGCGAATACGGCAAACCCGCCGCCGCTCTGATCCTGATGAGCGAGCCGTCACCGTGGTCGTCCTCGAGGTCGGCCGGGTGAAGTGAGGCCTCACCCCCGGCTCCGGCCCGCGCGTTCCACCAGGGCCCAGCCGGCGGCGGCCATGAGGATCGCGGCCGGGGCGGTGAGGCGGACGGCGACGAGGACGGCGGAGTGCCCGTCGAGGAGGCCGCCGAAGCCCACCGTGGACAGGCCCAGGACGCCGAGGAGGGCGAGGGCCGCACCCAGGGCGGCGCCGGGGCCGCCGAGCCGGCCGGGGGCCGCCGGCGGGCGGGGCGCGGGCGGGCGCTCGGCGCGGCGGAAGACGGCGACCAAGGCGGCGGTCAGGGCCGCCGCGACGGCGATCCGCAGCGGGACCTGGGCCCACCACGCGGCGGACGCGGGGGCGGGCAGGTCGCCGCCGAGGGCGATCAGCGCACCGTAGACCGCGAGCATGGCCGTGAGGTGCCACAGGAAGGCGCTCATGGCGACGCCGTTCGCCGCGACCACTCCCCGCCACACGCGCGGCCGCCGCAGCCACCGTCCGGCGGGGCCGCCCAGCAGCTCGACGGCGCCGACCAGCCACACGCCGTGGCAGAGCAGCGCGAGCGTGGGCGGCGCCATGTTCGAGATCCGCTCGCCGGGCATCCCCACCATGGACAGCGGGTACGGGCCCAGCGCCACCAGCGCCGCCGCGGCCGCCAGCCCGCCCGCCGCCATCACGGCGGGCCGCCGCAGCCGGCCGTCGGCCCGCAGGAAGCCCAGCTGGTGCACCGCCAGCCATACGAAGGCGAAGTTCAGGAACGGCACGAAGGGCACCCCGGCGGCGAAGCGCAGCGCGTCCACGGCCGCGGCCGCACCGCACAGGGCCGCGAACGCGCCCCACCCGTACCGGTCGTGCAGCCGCAGCAGCGGCGGCGTGAAGGCCGCCATCCCCAGGTAGACCCCGATGAACCACAGCGGCTGCGCCACCAGCCGTGCCGCGGCGTCCGGTACGGACAGCAGCAGTGCCGCGGCGCCCCAGACGACGGTGAAGACCGCCGTCGGCAGCAGCAGCCGGTGCGACCGGGCGCGCAGGAACGCCGCGTAGCCGCCGCCCGCGCGCACCACCGAGCGGTACGACAGGGCGTGCGAGAAGCCGCCGACGAAGAAGAAGACCGGCATGACCTGGAGCACCCAGGTCAGCGGCTGGAGAGCGGGGCGTACGGCCAGCAGGTTGCCGACCTCGATGCCGCCGCCGTCGCGGGTGGTGACCGCCGCCATCAGCCAGTGCCCCAGCACGACCGTGGCCAGCGATGCCACCCTCAGGAAGTCCACGTACCGGTCCCGGCTCGCGGGCGTGGCCGCGGCCAGTGCCGCGGCGTTCGTCTCCACCATGCGGTCCACGATGCCGCCGGACGGCCGTGGCCCGGCAGCGGCGGGCTACTCAACTCCCGTACGGGGTCGCTGAGTACGCGTACCTACGACTGCCGGACGACGGTCGCTCCCTCGGCCGGTCCCGAGGTGACGCGGACCGCCCGGCAGGTGCCGGAGGCGCTGAGCGCGGCCGCGACGGACCGCGCGGACTCCGCGTCCTTGGCGAGGAACGCGCAGGTCGGCCCGGAGCCGGAGACGAGACCGGCCAGCGCCCCCGCGTCGGTGCCGGCGGCCAGGGTGGCCGCGAGCGAGGGGCGCAGGGACACCGCGGCGGCCTGGAGGTCGTTGGCCAGCGAGGCGGCGAGCGCCACGGGGTCGCCGGTGCGCAGTGCGTCCAGCAGGGCCGGGGCCGGCTCGGGTTCGGGCACCGCGGCGTCGCCGCGCAGGCGGTCGCACTCGCGGTAGACGGCCGGGGTCGACAGGCCGCCGTCGGCGACCGCGAAGACCCAGTGGAAGGCGCCGCCGACCGGCAGCGCGGTGAGCAGTTCGCCGCGGCCCCGGCCGAGGGCGGCGCCGCCGACCAGGCTGAACGGCACGTCGCTGCCCAGCTCCGCGCAGATCTCCAGCATCTCCTCACGGCCGGCCCCGGTCCCCCACAGCGCGTCGCACGCGAGCAGGGCGGCGGCAGCGTCGGCGCTGCCGCCCGCCATGCCGCCCGCGACGGGGATGTCCTTGACGATGTGGATGTGCACGTCCGGCGTCACGCCCTCGCGCCGCGCGGCCAGCGCGAGCGCCGCGCGGGCGGCGAGGTTGCTCGCGTCCGCCGGCACCTGGTCCGCGTCGCGGCCCTCGACGGTGATCCGCAGCCCGTCGGCCGGGGTGACGGTGACCTCGTCGTACAGGCCCACGGCCAGGAAGACGTTGGCCAGGTCGTGGAAACCGTCCGGGCGCGGACCGCCCACCGCGAGCTGGACGTTGACCTTGGCAGGGACGCGGACGGTCACGGATCGGCTGGTCACGGGCGTGGTTCTCCTCGGGGAACGGGACGGGGCCGCACGGCGGCGGCCCCCATTGTGCCTTCTGCTACCGCTGGGCGCCGTGCTCGGCGATCGCCGCGAACTCCTCCACCGTCAGCGACTCCCCGCGCGCCTGCGGCGACACCCCGGCGGCCACCAGGGCCTCCTCCGCGGCCGCGGCCGAGCCCGCCCAGCCGGACAGCGCGGCCCGCAGGGTCTTGCGGCGCTGCGCGAAGGCCGCGTCCACGACGGCGAAGACCTGCTCGCGGGTCGCGGTCGTCTTCAGCGGCTCGGTGCGGCGCACGAGCGAGACGAGACCGGAGTCCACGTTCGGCGCGGGCCAGAACACCGTGCGGCCGATCGCGCCGGCCCGCTTGACCTCCGCGTACCAGGCGGCCTTGACCGACGGCACGCCGTACACCTTGGAGCCGGGGCTCGCGGCGAGGCGGTCGGCTACCTCCGCCTGCACCATCACCAGCGTCCGGTCGATGGTCGGGAACGTCGCCAGCATGTGCAGCAGCACCGGCACGGCCACGTTGTACGGCAGGTTCGCCACCAGCGCGGTCGGCGGCGGCCCGGGCAGCTCCGCCACCCGCAGCGCGTCGCTGTGCACCAGCGTGAAGCGGTCCGCCCGGCCGGGCAGACGATCGGCGACGGTGTCCGGGAGCGCCGCGGCCAGCACGTCGTCGATCTCCACGGCCGTCACGCGGTCCGCGGCCTCCAGCAGCGCCAGCGTCAGTGAGCCCAGCCCCGGCCCGACCTCCACCACCACGTCCTGCGGCCGCACGTCCGCGGTCCGGACGATACGGCGCACGGTGTTGGCGTCGATCACGAAGTTCTGCCCGCGCTGCTTGGTCGGGCGTACGCCCAGCCTTGCGGCGAGGGCCCTCACGTCCCCGGGCCCCAGCAGTGCGTCGTCTTGATGATCGTTACGGTCGGTCTCGCTCACCGTCCCAGCCTATCCGCGCCTGACGGCGCGACCGGGCAGGCTCTTTCCCCGCCCGCCCGCCCGTGAAGTCAGGGCGCCCCGACGCGCGTGCGGGGTGGGCCGGGTGCGGGGCCTCCGGGGCTGCACGTCCTGGACTGGGATATTTACGCGCCTTTCCAGCACCTGCTCATCCCGTCCCTGCCCGGATGGCGCGCACAAATATCCCGCACCGTCCAGAACATCCACCCCTCCGACCCCGCCCCCTCCGTCTCCATATGCGCCTGATCCCCGGTGGGGGGTATGGAGGCGGTCCGGGGTGACCGCGGTTGCCTGACTCCGCCCCTTCGGCCTGCCGCGCGAGCGCTGGCCCCGCGGACCGCACCGGTGGGGGGTGTGGGGGCGGTCCGGGTGACCGCGGTCGCCTCACTCCTGCCCCGGCAGCCTGCCGCGCGAGCGCTCGCCCCCGCGGACCGCGCTGCGCCAACGGGCGGCCCCAGGCACGGTGCCGCTTCTACCCCCCACCGGGGATCAGGCGCGATACGAAACGGAGGGGGCGGGGTCGGAGGGGTGGGCGTTCTGGACTGTGGAGCATATTTGGGTGCACAACCCGGGGTGATCAACGGCGAGTGCCCGAGGCACCGAAATGTGCTGTCCAGAATGCCCAGCCCCGGAGGCCCCGCACCCGGCCCCCACGAAACGCGCGCCGGGGCGCCCAGACCTCGCCGGGCACACGGGCGGGAGGGCGGGGAAAAAACCTCCCCCACGGCCACCCGCGTCAGCGGTAGAGCTTGCGGCCGCAGACCGGCCACGGAGTGGCGCCGCGCTGGATGTAGAGCCGCTTGGCGCGGTAGGTCTGCTCCTTCGCCGGCGCGTCCTGAGGGCGGCCGCTGCCGCCGAGGGCGTGCCAGGTCCGGCGGTCGAACTGGTACAGGCCGCCGTAGGTGCCGCTGGAGTCGACCGCGTTGGGCCTGCCGCCCGCCTCGCACTTGCCCAGGGCCTGCCAGTTGAGGTGGTCGGCGCCGTCGACGGACTCGGGGAGGCGCTTGGTGCCGACCCGCACGATCTCCTGGACCGGCTCGCGCACCAGTTCCTCGGCGATGGGCTCGGGTTTCTGCCGGACCCCGTTGATCGTGCGGTAGGCGTACGTGACGCGCCGGACCCCGTTGCGGCCCCGGGAGTCGACGGCGGTGGTGCCCTGGAAGAGCCGGGGGTCCTCGCGCCGCACGACCTCGTAGGGGATCGGCTGCTCGCGGGTCTCCTCGCGGCCGCGGATGCGCATGACGGAGATGGTCTGGCCGTCCCGGGGGAAGCTGTCGGGGGCGGCGGAGGTGGTGTCCTCGCCGCTCAGCCGGATGCCGGCGTCCCGCACGGCCTCGGCGATGGTGGCGGCGTTGGTCTGGACGGTGCGTTCCTTGCCGTCCACGAGGAAGGTCAGCTGCCGCTCGGTCCGTACGTTCAGGTCCAGGCCGCGGCGCCCGATCGGCTCGGAGCGCGAGGTGGAGACGTACGCCCCGTCGGCGCGCACGCCGAGCCGGCCCAGGGCCTCGTCGACGGTGCGGGCGGTGGTCCACAGCCGCTTCGGGCGGCCGTCGAGGGTGAGCGAGACGGGGCGGCCGTAGCGGACGGCGACGCTGTCGCCGTCGTGCAGTTCGGCGTGCCGGCCGGGGGCGACGATGTCGTGGTCGCCGACCCGGACGCCCTGCCGGCGCAGCAGTTCCCCGACGTCCCCGGCGTAGGTGTGCAGGGTGCGCACCTGGCCGTCGACGGACAGCTGGACCGCCTTGCCGCCCGTCACGTAGGCACCGGTGCCGCCGGCGAGGACGGCGACGACCAGCGCGCGGGGCAGCAGCCTGGCCAGCGCGTCGGGGCGCTCGGCCGCGCGCCGCCTGCGGGCCTCCGCGCGTGCGGCGATCCGGGCGGCCGCGCGGCCGCCCACGGCGGGCGCCGGGCGTTGCAGCGGCAGCCCGCTGCCGTACAGCCCGGCTTCGGCATACGAATGACTCACGACGTACCTCCGGCGGGTCCGGTCGGAACCGAACCGGGACCATAACCGACATTCGTCGCGATCCATCGCTGCGTGGTGACCCCGTGTCGCGGATCAGTAACCGAAGGCGCGCGCCGTGTTGGCGCCGATCGCCGCCGCGACCTCGTCCTCTGCCGCCTTCCGCGCCTCCGCCATGGCACGCACCGTTATCGGAACGAGATACGGAGCGTTAGGCCGACCGCGGTACGGAACCGGGGTCAGGAAAGGGGCGTCGGTCTCGACCAGCAGCAGCTCGGCCGGGGCCACCGCGACCGCGTCGCGCAGGTTCTGGGCGGACTTGTAGGTGATGTTGCCGGCGAAGGACATGTAGTAGCCCTTGTCCGCGCAGGTCCGCGCCATCTCCTCGTCGCCGGAGTAGCAGTGGAAGACCACGGTGTCCGGTGCGCCCTCCTCGTCGAGGATGCGCAGGACGTCGGCGTGGGCCTCGCGGTCGTGGATGACCAGGGCCTTGCCGTGCCGCTTGGCGATGTCGATGTGGCGCCGGAAGGAGTAGTGCTGGGCCTCCACGCCCTCCGGCCCGGTGCGGTAGTAGTCCAGGCCGGTCTCACCGACACCGCGTACGTGCGGCAGCGCGGCCAGCGCGTCGATCTCGGCGAGCGCGGCGTCCAGCGCGGCGGTGCCGCCCCCTTCGCGGGCCCCCTGACGGGACCCCCCTCCCCCAGGATCCCCGTGCACGATCCGCGGCGCCTCGTTGGGGTGCAGCGCGACGGCTGCCCAGACGGTGTCGTACGCCGCGGCCGTGCGGGCCGCCCAGTGGGAACCGTTCACGTCGCAGCCGACCTGCACGACGGTGGTGACACCGACGGAGGCCGCCTTGGCCAGCGCGTCCTCGACACTGCCTTCCTGCATGTCGAGGTGGGTGTGCGAGTCCGCCACCGGGACCGCGAGCGGTTCCGGGAGGGGAGGGGCGGCGGACCCGTCCTTGCGCTGGTCCCTCTGCTGGCGTTCGGGCTTCTGGGGCATGCCCCAGATCCTAGGCGGCGGCCGTGACGGCTACGCCTGGCCCCTCCTGCGGTGGAGCAGGTGCAGCGGCGACCAGTGCCGGCCGCGGCGCTCGGTGCCCTCGGCGGGGGTGGCGGCGGCGACCGGGCGCCGGGGGGCGGCGCAGGGAAGCGGGCCGGCGGTCGCGGTGCTGGACCACGTACCGGTCACATCGGACACCTGTCCGGCCCGCATGATGCGGACCTTGTGGCCCTCGCACTCGACGCACGTGGGGCGGGTCAGCGGGGACGGGACCCGCTTGCCCTCGACCATGTACCAGACGAGTTCGCGGCCCTGGGCGTCGACGTGGTGCTCTATCTCGTACGCCTGCTCCCAGCCGCGACCGCAGCTGATGCAGACGAAGGCGTACGCCTCACGAACCGTGCCATCGGTTCCGATGGTCTCGCTCATGGCAGCTCCTGTTGCCCTCCGGACGAGGCGTCCGGAGCGGGACTTCCCACTACAGAGAACGCCCGCGAAGGCGGCGGTGACAGCGGGGGTGCCCTTTCTTGAGCCAGTTTTGGGAAGTATGTGACGCGGGGCCGACAGAGCGGCCAACACCCTTTCCCTACCCCACGACAGTACTTTGCCGACGCCGTGTTTAGCCCTTTGTGGGGGGGTTCGTCGCCGCGGCGTGCTTGGCGGACACCACGGCGTCGAAGACCTCGCGCTTGGGCAGCCCCGCGTCCGCCGCGACGGCGGCGATCGCCTCCTTGCGCCGCTCCCCCGCCTCCTCGCGCAGCTGCACCCGGCGTACCAGTTCGGCCGGGTCCAGCTCCTGCGGGCCGGTCTCCGGGGCGCCCTCGACGACGATCGTGATCTCTCCGCGCACGCCGTCGGCGGCCCAGGCCGCCAGTTCCTTCAGCGGCCCGCGGCGGACCTCCTCGTAGGTCTTGGTCAGCTCGCGGCAGACGGCGGCGCGCCGGTCCGCGCCGAAGACCTCGGCCATCGCGGTCAGCGTCTCCGCGAGCCGGTGCGGGGCCTCGAACCACACCAGCGTGCGCCGCTCGGCCGCGGTCTCGGCCAGCCGGGCCCGGCGCTCGCCCGCCTTGCGGGGCGGGAAGCCCTCGAAGCAGAAGCGGTCGACGGGCAGGCCGCTGAGCGCCAGCGCGGTGAGCACGGCGGACGGGCCCGGCACCGCGGTGACCCGCAGGTCCCGCTCGACGGCAGCGGCGACCAGCCGGTAGCCGGGGTCGGACACCGAGGGCATCCCCGCGTCGGTCACCAGCAGCACCCGCGCCCCGTCCTCCAGGGCGCGGACCAGCTCCGGGGTGCGGGCCGACTCGTTGCCCTCGAAGTACGACACGACCCGCGCGGTGGTCGTCACACCGAGCGCCTGGGTGAGCCGGCGCAGCCGCCGGGTGTCCTCGGCGGCGATGACGTCCGCGGCGGCCAGCTCGGCCGACAGCCGGGGCGGTGCGTCGGTGACGTCGCCGATGGGAGTGCCCGCGAGCACGAGTACGCCTGCGTCCGCCGGTCCGGTCGATGTGGTCACCGACCCAGTCTCCCACCCGGTCGGACCCGGCCCGACCCTCGGATGGCCCGGTCCTCAGCGCATCCGCGAGCGGCTTCCCTACGATGGCCCGGTGACGAGTGACACCGCTACGCAGGCAGACCCGGCCGAGGGCGCCGAGAACGCCTCCTCCGAGCCCGCGGAGCAGGACTCCTGGCAGCGGCGGCTGCGCCGCTTCGGCCACGTGGACCGTCCGCGCACGAGCCTGCGCGAGCGGCTGGTCCCGCCGTTCCCCGAGCCGGGGACGCGCGCCTGGTCGGCGCTCGGGCTGGGCCCGGTGCTCGCGAACCGGCTGGCCCGCTGGTCGGCCTGGGGCGGTCCGCTGCTGGTGGCGCTCCTCGCGGGACTGATGCGGTTCTGGAACCTGGGCTCACCGCGCGCGGTGATTTTCGACGAGACGTACTACGCCAAGGACGCCTGGTCGCTGCTGCAGTACGGCTACGAGGGCAGCTGGCCCGACAAGGCCAACGACCAGATCCTCGCCCACCCGCCGACGATCCCGCTGTCGGCGGCGCCGTCGTACGTCGTCCACCCGCCCGTCGGCAAGTGGGTCATCGCCTCCGGCGAGTGGATCTTCGGGCTGAACCCGTTCGGCTGGCGGTTCGCGATGGCCGTCCTGGGCACCCTGTCGGTGCTCATGCTGTGCCGCATCGGCCGGCGGCTGTTCCGCTCCACCGCGCTGGGCTGCCTGGCCGGCGGCCTCATGGCGGTGGACGGCCTGCACTTCGTGATGAGCCGCACCGCCCTGCTCGACCTCGTCGTGATGTTCTGGGTGCTGGCCGCCTTCGGCTGCCTGCTGATCGACCGTGACAAGGCCCGCGCCCGCCTGGCGGCGGCGCTGCCCGAAGGGCGCCCGGACGACCGCGTCGCGTCCTTCGCGTGGCTGGGCGTGCGGCCGTGGCGGATCGCGGCCGCGGTCTGCCTGGGCCTGGCCGCCGGCACCAAGTGGAACGGCCTGTACGTCCTGGCCGCCTTCGGCGTCCTCACCGTACTGTGGGACGCCGGCGCCCGCCGCGTCGCCGGTGCCCGCCATCCCTGGCTGACCGCGTCGTGGCTGGACGGCCTGTGGGCCGGCTTCTCCATGGTGGCCGTCGCCCTCGGCACCTACCTGCTGTCCTGGCTCGGCTGGTTCACCACCGACAAGGGCTACGACCGGAACTGGGCCAAGGGCGACGGTGGGTTCCTCTCCGACGCCTGGGCGGCGCTGCGCAGCCTGTGGCACTACGAGACCCAGGTCTACGACTTCCACGTCAACCTGCACTCGCCGCACACCTACCAGTCGAACCCCTGGAGCTGGCTGGTGCTGGGCCGGCCCGTCTCGTACTTCTACGAATCCCCCAAGGAGGGCCAGGACGGCTGCACCGCCGTCGGCGGCTGCGCGCGCGAGGTCCTGGGCATCGGCACGCCCGCGCTGTGGTGGGCCGCCTGCTTCGCCCTGCTGTACGTGCTGTACCGCTGGGCCTTCCGCCGCGACTGGCGGGCCGGGGCCATCGCGTGCGGCGTCGCGGCCGGCTACCTGCCCTGGTTCCTCTACCAGGGCCGCACGATCTTCTTCTTCTACGCGGTCGTCTTCCTGCCCTTCCTCTGCCTCGCCCTGGCCATGATGCTGGGCGCGATCCTCGGCCCACCGGGCGCGGGCGAGCGTCGCCGCATGTGGGGCGCCGTGGGCGCCGGCACTCTCGTGCTGCTGATCGTCTTCAACTTCATCTACTTCTGGCCGCTCTACACCGGCCAGACCATCCCGTTGGACGCCTGGCGGCAGCGGATGTGGCTCGACACCTGGATCTGACCCGCCCGCGGGACGGGTCCTCGGCGGCGCGGGTGCCGGTGCGGGTGCGGGCGTTGTCGGTCGGCACGATTGCCCGCCCCCGCTGCTGGGGCCGCCCGGGGCACGGCGCAGCCGCCCGTCGGTGACGGTTCCGGTCCGGTGACGGTCACCGTGCCGGGCGGCACGGAGGTTCGGCCCCGCTGCCGGGGCCCCGCAAGCCTTGGCGCAAGCGCCCGTGACGGTGCCGGTTCCGGTGACGGGCGACCGAAGGTGCGCCGCGCTGCTGGGGCCTCGCGGGCTGTGGCGCGGCGCACGTACGGACGCGGCGGAGCCCGCCCGACGCGGACCATGACGGTCAGGACCCCGCCGGCGCGATCCGCTCGTGCGGCCCTGTCGCCGTACACGCCCTCCGAAGACTCCTTGCGCAGCCGCCCGACGGGGACCGCGACGGTCACTGCGCCGGACGGCACGAAGGTTCGCCCCCGCTGCTGGGGTCCCACAGGGCCACGGCGCGCCGGGCCGTCAGCAGTCGGGGCCCCAGGGGCCGAGGTCGCGGAGGGTGTCCTCGACGAGGGCGGCCACGAACTCGCCGACGGGGTCGGTGCCGTCGTCGCCGGGCCGGTCCGGGCGGACGGCGGTGAAGGAGTCGATCGGCGCGGTGCCCAGGTCCTCGCCGTTCCCGCCGTCCCGACCCTGCCCGTCGCCGCCGCCGTTGCCGTTGCCGTTGCCGTCGTTCACGACCGGTTCGGGGCGGGCGGCGGGGCGGAGCGCGGCCGTGCCGGACGGGACGCGCGGGGCGGCGGCGGAGCCCTCGCCGCAGTCCAGGCCGGCGCGGTCGGCCCGGACGAGGCCGTAGCGGACGCCGTGGCCGGTCGCGGGGATGGGCTGGGAGCACGCGCCGAGCCGGGCCAGGGTCTGCCCGGGGGCGCCGGTGCACACCCCGGCGGTACGGCACAGCGCGGCGGTGGCGCTGACGAAGCCGGTGGCCATGCTCGTGCCGGACAGAGTCGCGTAGGTGTTGCCGGCGTAGGTCGAGACGATGTCGACCCCGGGTGCGGCCACGTCGACCCAGTCGCCGCGCGTGGAGAAGGACGCCAGGGAGTTGTCGGAGCCGGTCGCGGCGACCGAGATCACCTCGGGGTAGCCGGACGGGTACTCCCGGGCCGTCGTGCCGTCGTTGCCCGCGGCCCCGACGAGGGTGACCCCGGAGGCGGCGGCGATCTGGACGGCCGCGTGCAGCAGCGGGCTGTCGTCGGGCGAGGTCAGGCTCATGTTGACGACGCCGATGTTGTGCGTCGCGGCGTTGGCGGCCACCCACAGCAGGCCCTCGGCGACCTGGGAGACGGAGCCGGTTCCGTTGTCGTCGAGGACCTTGACGTTCCACAGCCGGGTGCCCATGGCCTCGCTGGCGACACCGATGCCGTTGTCGGTGACGGCCCCGATGATCCCGGCCAGGTGGGTGCCGTGCCCGTAGTGGTCGTCGGCGGTGGCGCTGTCGGAGAAGTTGACCGACCCGGCGACCACGCCGGCCAGGTCCTCGTGCCGCGCGTCGATGCCGGTGTCCAGCACGGCGACGGTGACGTCGTTGCGGGCGCCGCAGGTGGGGGCCTTGACCGCGAGCAGTCCCCACTGGTTGCCGGAGGTGTAGTACGGGTCGTTCGGCACGCACCCGCCGGCCGGCCCGGCGAGCGGCACGCGGTCCTTGCCGGGCAGGACACCCCCCTCGCCGGGCGCGGGCCGGTCCGCGGCGCGGGGCGGCAGCGGCGTGACCACCGCGGGCCGCCCCATGCGCTCGGGCGCGTGCACGACCCCGTCCCGTACGACGGAGCTGACCAGGCGGTTCCCACGGAGGGCCGCGGCCTGTGCCGCGGTCGCCCGGATCGTGTACGCCTTCAGCGTGCGGCCGGCGGCGGCGACGTCGTAGACCCGGCCGACGGTGGCGTGGTGCGGGCGGGCGTGCTCGGCGGCCAGCGTGCGGACGTCGCCCGCCGTGTCCCTGAGCATCACGATCCACTGCGCGGCCGGGCCGTCCGCCGCGCCCGCCGTACCCGGCACGAACGCCGAGAGCAGCGCGCCCACCACCAAGGGGGCCGCCACGTCCGCCCCACGTGCCCACGTCAACGACCGCCTGGTCCGCATGCGTACTCCCGTCACACCGGCGCGCGCCCTCGCGCGACCATCGAGACCGGGAACGTACGACAATCCGACTGTCTTACTGATCTCCCACACCGGGAGCGGCCCCCCGCCCACCCCAGCGGGTCAGCGCCGGGCCGTTTTGCGGCGCCCTCGCCGCCGCCCTAGCGTGGAAAGGCGCTCAACCCCGGCACGGGGACCACTGGACCACCTCATATGACAGGCCCCGACGACAAGGCAATCGATGCGGCCGCTGCCGACACCGGCGGCGGCACCGCGCTGGCGGTGATCGACCCGGCCGGACGCCTGAGCCGGTGGACCGACAGCGCGCGCCGACTGCTGGGCTACCGGGCCGAGGAAGTACTGAGCACCCCCGCCATCGACCTGCTGGCCGAGGTGGACGACCTGCCGCACGACTTCACCGGCGGGTGGTCCGGCACGGTCGCGCTGCGGCACCGCGAGGGCCGGCCGTTCCCGGTGGGGCTGCGGGTCTCCCCGCTGCCGGGGCGGAACGGGCAGGTGGACTGGCTGGTCTCGACGACGACCACCGAGGCCTCGGTGCTGGAGGCGGTCGGCGAGGCCTGCCCCTTCCCGATGGCCGTGTGGGACGCCGACCTGCGCATGACCTGGCTCAACGAGGCCCTGGCCCGGTCCTACGGGACGCCCCGCGAGCAGCGCCTCGGGCGGCGGCTGGACGAGTCGCCGCTCTACCGCAACACCCGGGAGGTCACCCGGCTGCTGCAGAAGGTGCTGGACACCGGCGTACCGGAGATCGACCACGAGCTGGAGCAGCTGGACCACTACCGCCACCGCGCCTACGCGCTGTCGGTGTTCCCCGTCGCCAACGCCCGCGACGGCCGGCCGGGGGTCTGCTCCCTCAATGTGGACGTCACCAGCAGCCGGCGGACCCGGGAGCGGATGACCCTGCTGAGCCGGGCGAGCCGGCGCATCGGCGCGCACCTGGACGTCATGCAGACCGCGCAGGACCTGGCCGACGTGCTGGTGCCGGTGCTCGCGGACTACGTCACCGTCGACCTGGCGGAGTCCGTCGAGCTCGGCGACGCCCCGCTCGCCCGGCTCGGCTCGGCGCAGGGGGACGTCCCGGCCTTCTTCCGCGCCGGGCAGATGTCCATCCACGAGGACTTCCGGGAATCGCTCTGGCCGCGCGGGAGCGCCGTCTTCGTCCCGCCGGACTCCCCCTTCATCGAGGTCCTGCATTCGGGCCGGTCCCATATGGAGACCGTCCTGGACGCCGGTCCCGGCAACTGGCTCGACCACGACCCGCGGCGCCGGGAGCGGATCCTGACCCTTGGGATGCACACGCTGCTGATCCTGCCCATCCACGCCCGCGACGAGATCCTGGGCATCGCGGTGATGGTCCGCACCGACAACCCGCTGCCCTTCGACGAGAACGACCGGACGCTCGCCGAGGAGCTGGTCAGCCGTGCCGCGCTGAGCCTGGACAACGCCCGCCGCTACACCCGTGAGCACACCGCGGCCCTGGCGCTGCAGCGGAACCTGCTGCCGAGCAACCCGGACGGCGGGAACGCCGTCGACGTGGTGTCCCGCTACCTGCCCTCGGACGCGGAGGGCGGCGTCGGCGGCGACTGGTTCGACGTGATCCCGGTGTCCGGCGCCCGGGTGGCCCTGGTGGTGGGGGACGTCGTCGGGCACGGCATCAACGCGGCGGCGACCATGGGGCGGCTGCGCACCGCGGTGATCACCCTCGCCGCCCTGGACCAGCCGCCCGACGAACTGCTCACCAACCTCGACGAGTTGTTCGTGCGCCTCACTGAGGAGTCCGACGACCGGGCGCCGCCCACCGCGCTCATGGGCGCGACCTGCCTGTACCTGGTCTACGACCCGGTGACCCGGTACTGCGTCGGGGCGCGGGCGGGCCATCCGCCGCCCGCGGTCATCGACCCGGCGTCGGGCGAGGTGTCCTTCCTCGACATCCCCTCCGGGGCGCCGCTGGGCATCGGCACCCGGTCGTTCCTGCCGGTCGCGCACCAGCTGCCCGAGGGCAGCGTCCTCGTCCTGTACACCGACGGCCTGGTCGAGACCCGGGAGCACGACATCGACCACGGCCTGCAGCGCCTGCGCCGGGCGCTCACCCAGCCGCCCGGGACCGGGCTGGAGGACCTGTGCGCCATGGCGATGGGCACGCTCGGCGACCACCGCCAGGACGACGACGTGGCGGTGCTGATCGCCCGCACCCGGACGCTGTGCCCGAGCCGGTTCGCCACCTGGCAGGTGCCGCGGGACCCCGCGGCGGTCGCGGGCCTGCGTGCCGCGGCCGTGCGGACGCTCACCGACTGGGGCCTGGAACGCCTGGTGCCCGCAGCGGAGCAGATCGTCGGCGAACTGCTCGCCAACGCCGTGCTCCACGGACTGGCACCGGTGCGGCTGCGGCTGATCCGCGACCGGGTCCTGGTCTGCGAGGTCTTCGACCACGGATGCTCCATGCCGCGGCAGCACCACAAGGCGTCCCCGGCCGACGAGTCCGGACGCGGCGTCGCCGTCGCCGCGGCACTGTCCTCACGGTTCGGCGTCCGCAGTTTCCCCGAGGGCAAGAGCGTCTGGGCGGAACTGGAGTTGCCGCCCGGCTACACCGGCCCGCCGTGCTGAGGATGTCCCCGCCGGTGCCCCGACCGGCAGGGCACTCCGCCGGGCCGTACGAGCCCTACCGGCGTGCGACGGATGGTGAACCTGTGACCCGATAGAAGCCCCGGTTGTCACCCGCGAAGCGTAGAGTGCGCTTGCTGCACAGCTTTTTGAACGCGTTCAGGAGGATCACGGGGAGGGTCGGCCATGCGCCGAGGCGTGAAGGCGGGGATCATCGGCACGGTGTTCGCGGGGATGGTGGGAGTCGCGGGCTACGGTGCGTACAACCTCTACCAGGGGTTGAACGGCGGCGGCGGGGGCTTCACGGCCCAGGCCGCGCCTGTCGAAACGGGGCCGCCGTCCGCGGCCGAGGTACGCAAGACGGCGGCCGACTTCCTGGCTGCCTGGGCCAAGGGCGACACCGCGGCCGCCGGGAGCCTGACCAACGACGCCACCGCGGCGAGCGAGGCCCTGGCCGCCTACCGCACCGAGGCCCACGTGACCCGGGTGAAGCTGACGCCCGGCACCCCGGTGGACCGCGTGGTGCCCTTCAATGTCGTCGCCACGCTCTCGTACCAGGGCAAGACCTCCACGTGGAAGTACGGCTCCGCGCTCACGGTCTTCCGCGGCGCCACCACCCACAAGCCACTGGTGGACTGGGAACCGTCGGTGCTGAACCCGAAACTGACGGCAGGCCAGTCCCTGGTGACCGGGGAGGCCCCCTCCCCGCAGGTGGTCGTGGTGGACCGGTCCGGCAAGACCCTGGACGCCGCCAAGCTCCCCTCGCTCGCCTCCGTCCTGCCGCAACTGCGCGAGCGGTACGGCAGCAAGCTCAGCGGCGGCAAGGCCGGTATCGAGACCTGGGTCAACGGCGGCGACGGCCCCGGGCAGACCCTGCACACCATCACCAAGGGCACCCCGGCCAAGCTGCGGACCACCCTCGACGCGCGGCTCCAGGCGACCGCGGAACAGGCCGTCAAGGGCAAGCCGCAGTCGTCGGTCGCGGCGGTGCAGGCGAGCACGGGCGAGATCCTGGCGTTCGCCAACAACCCGTCCACCGACAACAACAACGCGTTCAACGCCCAGGTGGCGCCCGGCTCCACCTTCAAGGTCCTCACCGCGACGGCCCTGCTGGAGAAGGGCGTCAGCCCCGGCACCGCCGCGCCGTGCCCGGCGACCGCCAATTACGACAACGGCAAGATGTTCCACAACGTGGAGAGTTCGTCCGACCCCTCGGCGACCTTCCAGCGGGACTTCGCCATCTCCTGCAACACCGGCTTCATCAAGCTCGCGGGCAACCTCAGCGAGTCCTCCGTGCCCACCGTCGCCCAGCGCTACTACGGCTTCGGCCAGACCTGGAACGTCGGCGTCCCGGCCTGGGACGGCCGCGTGCCCGGAGGCAGCGGCGACGAGATGACCGAGGAGATGATCGGCCAGGGCCAGATCCAGATGAGCCCCCTCAACATGGCCGCCGTGGCGGCGACCGCGGACACCGGCACCTTCCGCCAGCCCCGGCTGGTCTCCGCCGGCCTCATCGGCGAACCGCTCGCCAAGGCCGGCAGCTCGCTGCCGTACGGCGTGCGGAGCAACCTCAAGTCGATGATGCGGCTCACCGCGTCGAGCGGCACCGCCGCCGGGGCGATGAGCGGCGTCTACGGGGACGTCGGCGCGAAGACCGGCTCGGCGGAGGTCGGCGGCCAGGAGAAGCCGAACGGGTGGTTCCTCGCCTACCGCAACGACGTCGCAGCCGCCGGCATGGTGCTGGAGGGCGGCCACGGAGGCGATTCCGCCGGGCCGATCGTGGCGTCCGTGCTCAAGGCCTCCTCGTAAACGGTTTGGCGTCCGGCCCCCGTACCGGGCTAGCGTTCCGGGCATGCAGACCCCCGCCACCGCCGCCCACCCCCGGTTCGCCGAGGCCCTCGCCGGACTCGGGCTCGAGGTCCCCGTACGTTCCTTCCCGGACGCGACCCGCACCGCGGCGCAGGCCGCGGAGGCGATCGGCTGCGAGCTCAGTCAGATCGTCAAGTCGCTGATCTTCCAGGCGGACGGCGCCCCGGTGCTCGTCCTCATGGACGGCGCCTCGCGGGTCGACGTGGAGCTGGTCCGGGCGGAGCTGGGCGCGACGGCCGTCCGCCACGCCGACGCGGACCTGGTGCGCGAGACGACGGGGTACGCCATCGGCGGCGTACCCCCCTTCGGGCACCGGACCCGCACCACCGTGCTGGCCGACCGGCAGTTGCTGCGGCACGAGACCGTGTGGGCCGCCGCCGGCACCCCGCACACCGTCTTCCCGATGGCCCCGGGCGACCTCGTCCGGCACGCCGGAGCCACCCTGGCCGACGTCCGCGAACGCCCCGCGTGACCCCCCTCATAGCGGCGGCCGTCCTGGTCGCCGCGGTGACGCACGCCTCCTGGAACGCCCTCGCCCACGGCATCGGCGACCGGTTCGCCGCCTTCACCCTCGTCGGCGCGGGCGGCGGGCTGTGCGCCGCCCTCATCGCCCTGTTCGCGCCGGTGCCGGCGTCCGGGGCGTGGCTCTGCCTCCTGGCGTCGGTGGGCATCCATCTCGCCTACATGTACCTGCTGATGAAGTCCTTCACCCTGGGCGACTTCGGGCAGGTCTACCCCGTCGCCCGCGGCGTCGCCCCCATGGTGGTGACCCTGCTCGCGGCCGTGTTCATCGGCGAGGTGCCGGACGCCTGGCAGGCCGCGGGCGTCGCCGTCGCCTCCGCGGGGCTGGCCGGCACCGCCCTGTGGGGCATGCGCGGACGCGGCCCCGACTGGCCCGCGCTCGGCGCGGCCGTCGGCACCGGCCTGACGATCGCGGCGTACACCGTCGTCGACGGCGTGGGTGTCCGTGCCTCCGGCACCGCCCTCGGCTATGTCGCGTGGCTCCTGCTCCTCCAGGGCATCGTGCTGGCCGGCACCGCCTTCGCGGTGCGCCGCGCGGCCCTGCTGCCCCAACTGCGCCCCGTCGCCGGGCGCGGCCTCCTCAGCGGCGCCCTCTCCGTCTCCGCCTACGGGCTCGTCCTGTGGGCCCAGACCCGCGGCGAGCTGGCCCCCATCGCCGCCCTCCGCGAGACGTCGATCATCGCGGGCGCGGTCATCGGCGCGGTGTTCTTCCGCGAACGCCTCGGGCGCCCGCGGATCGTCGCGTCCCTGGTGGTCGTCGCGGGCATCGGACTCATGCTGCACTCCTGAGGGCTGGTCCGCGCAGAGCGTTCACTTCTCATCCATTGCAACAAGTGTGCTCTCAACCCCGTTGCATTGACATCAAATCCATTGCAACAATTTCCCTGACTTTACCTGCAACAACGCCGATTTGGCGCAACAACTTCATTGCAAGATTAATGAATGCAACGTAGCGTTTCCCACATCGGAAACAGCGAATCAAGGAGCGCACGATGCAGAAGTTCGACACCCCCGCCCCCGTCTCCGTCGTCCTCGACGTCCCCGCGGGACGCGTCCGGTTCATCGCCGCCGACCGGTCCGACACCACGGTCGAGATCCTGCCCGCGGACGCCTCCAAGAGCCGCGACGTGAAGGCGGCGGAGCGGACCGAGGTCGCCTACGGCGACGGCGTCCTGCGCATCGACGCCCGGGCCGCGGGCAACCGGGTCCTCGGCGCCTCCGGATCAGTCGAGGTGACCGTCCAACTGCCCGCCGGCTCACGCGTCGAGGCGAAGGCGGCGAGTGCCGACCTCCGGGGCGTCGGCCGGCTCGGCGACGTCGTCCTCGACGGCCAGCAGGCCACGGTCAAGCTCGACGAGACCGGGAGCGCCCGCCTCACCGTCCTCGCCGGCGACATCTCGGTCGGCCGCCTGGGCGGCCCCGCGGAGATCAGCGTCCAGCAGGGCGACATCCACATCACCGAGGCCGTCCAGGGCACCGTCACCCTGCGCACCGAGCACGGCGAGATCTCGGTCGGCGCCGCCCACGGGGTCTCCGCCTCCCTGGACGCCGGCACCGCCCACGGGCGGATCCACAACACGCTCAAGAACACCGACGGCGGCACCGCCGGCCTGACCATCCACGCGACCACCGCCTACGGCGACATCACCGCCCGCAGCCTGTAAAGGAGAGCACCCCTCATGACCAACGTGGCCATCGCGGCGAACGGGCTGCGCAAGTCCTACGGCGACAAGACCGTCCTCGACGGGATCGACCTGGCCGTCCCGGAAGGAACGATCTTCGCTCTGCTCGGGCCGAACGGCGCGGGCAAGACCACCGCCGTCAAGATCCTTTCCACCCTGATCTCCGCGGACGGCGGACAGGCCCAGGTCGCGGGGCACGACCTGGCCACCGCCCCGCAGGCGGTACGCGCCGCGATCGGCGTCACCGGGCAGTTCTCCGCCGTCGACGGCCTGATCACCGGCGAGGAGAACATGCTCCTCATGGCCGACCTGCACCACCTGCCCCGGCCCGAAGGACGCCGCACCGCCGCAGAACTCCTGGCCCGCTTCGACCTCACCGACGCCGCCGGCAAACCCGCCTCCACCTACTCCGGCGGCATGAAACGCCGCCTCGACCTGGCCATGACCCTGGTCGGCAACCCCCGCATCATCTTCCTCGACGAACCCACCACCGGCCTGGACCCCCGCTCCCGCCACAACATGTGGCAGATCATCCGCGAACTCGTCACCAGCGGCGTCACCGTCTTCCTCACCACCCAGTACCTCGAGGAAGCCGACGAACTCGCCGACCGCATCGCCGTCCTCCACAACGGCACCATCGCCGCCGAAGGCACCGCCGAAGAACTCAAACGCCTCATCCCCGGCGGCCACGTCCGCCTCCGCTTCACCGACCCCGCGGCCTACCACCACGCCGCCACCGCACTGCCCACCGCCACCCACGACACCGAAGCCCTCACCCTCCAACTCCCCAGCGACGGCAGCCAGCACGCCCTGCGCACCCTCCTCGACACCCTCGACACCGCCGGCATCCACGCCGACGAACTCACCGTCCACACCCCCGATCTCGACGACGTCTTCTTCGCCCTCACCGACACCACCGCAGCCATCAGGGAGACCGTCCGATGAGCACCCTCACCCTCGCCGTCCGCGACTCCACCACCATGCTCCGCCGCAACCTCCTGCACGCACGCCGCTACCCCTCCCTGACCCTGAACCTCTTGCTCACCCCGGTCATGCTGCTGCTGCTCTTCGTCTACATCTTCGGCAACGTCATCAGCGCCGGCATGGGTGGTGGCGCCGACCGCTCCGCGTACATCGCCTACGTCGTCCCCGGCATCCTGCTCATGACCATCGGCAGCACTGTCATCGGGGCGGCCGTCTCCGTGGCCACCGACATGTCCGAGGGGATCATCGCCCGCTTCCGCACGATGGCGATCCACCGCGGGTCCGTGCTCATCGGGCACGTCGTCGGCAGCGTCCTGCAGTCCGTCGCCAGCGTCGTCCTGGTCGGCGCGGTCGCCGTCGCCATCGGCTTCCGCTCCACCGACGCCACGGCCCTGGAGTGGCTCGCCGCGTTCGGCCTGCTCGCCCTCTTCGCCCTGGCGCTCACCTGGATCGCGGTCGGGATGGGCATGGCCAGCCCCAACGCGGAGGCCGCCAGCAACAGCGCGATGCCGCTGATCCTCCTGCCCCTCATCTCCAGCGCGTTCACCCCGATCGACGCGATGCCGGGCTGGTTCCAGCCGATCGCCCAGTACCAGCCGTTCACGCCGGCCATCGAGACGCTGCGGGGGTTGCTGCTGGGGACGGAGATCGGTTCCAACGGGTGGCTCGCGGCCGGCTGGTGCGCGGTGCTCACGGTGCTGGGCTATCGCTGGTCGACGGCATCCTTCCGACGCGACCCCAAGTAGACGTCGCCCGTTGAGCGGTTTTTTCCCCGCCCGCCCGCCCGAGTGCCCCGTGAAGTCACGCACCCCGGCGCCCGTTTCCTTGGGCGCCGGGGTCGGGGCCTCCGGGGCTGGCCATTCTGGACAGCACATTTCGGTGCCTCAGGCACTCGCCGCTGATCACCCCGGGTCATGCACCCAAATATGCTCCACAGTCCAGAACACCCACCCCTACGACCCCGCCCCCTCCGTTGTGTCCGCGCCTGATCCCCGGTGGGGGTATTGAGGGGGACCGTGCTCGGGCCATCCGTTGGCGCAGCGCGGGGGCAAACGCCGGAACTCAGATTCAGCTCAGCGGAATGACGAACCTTCGGCAACCATCCCGAGGCGTGAGTAGGTTCCGCCTCATCACGCTGAACGGGCGCGGGACAGCAAGCAAGTGGAAGAGCACCACGCTGCCGCCCGGCAAGTCGTACGTAGTGATGGTCGTCTGCGCCGGGAAGGCGTAGGTCGACCTCTCGCTGGGGTCGAGCCTCCCGGTCCGTCAGGCCCTGCCGCGTGACTGCGCGCCGGGGACCTTTGAGATCGACGCCACCGGGGAGCCCGGCGCTGCTGGGATGGTGGCCTGGCGCATCAGCACGATTGCGGGGTGATCCTTTGCCCCACCCGGCCGCGCTGCGCCAACGGGTGGCCCGGGCACGGTGCCGCTTCTACCCCCCTCCGGGGATCAGGCGCATGACGAAACGGAGGGGGCGGGGTCGGAGGGGTGGGTGTTCTGGACTGTGGAGCATATTTGGGTGCATGACCCGGGGTGATCAACGACAGGTACCCGAGGCACCTAAATGTGCTGTCCAGAATGGCCAGCCCCGGAGGCCCCGCACCCGGCCCCCACGAAACGCGCGCCGGGGTCACTGACTTCACAGGGCACACGGGCGGGAGGGCGGGGGAAAAACCGGTCCGGACGCGAAGCGTCAGGCGCGGCCGCGGAACCCCACGTTGTGGATGAGCACGCCCCCGTCCACCGGCAGCACAACCCCCGTCACCCACGCCGCGTCCCCGGACGCGAGGAACGCCACCGCCGACGCGATGTCCTCCGGCTCGCCGACCCGCCCGAGGGGATAGATCTCCGCGATGCGGTCGAGGTCGTCCTCGCGCCCGTCCCACGCGGGCGTGCGGACCGTCCCTGGGGCGACGAGGTTGACGCGGACGCCGCGCGGCGCGGCGTGCACCGCGAGGGTGCGGGTGAGCGACGCGAGGCCCGCCTTGGCGGCGCTGTAGGCGTGGTTGCCGAAGTTCATGTGCCCGTTGACGGAGCCGATGCTCACGATCGCGCCGCGTCCCCCGGCCTCCGCCAGGTACGGCAGGGCCGCCCGCGCGCAGCGCATCGCGCCGGTGAGGGTGATCTCGATGTCCTCGTACCAGTCCGCGTCGAGGAGGTCCTCGAAGAGCGGGGGGTCCACATGGCACGCGTACGCGTTGTTGACCAGGACGTCGAGCCGCCCGAAGCGTTCGACGGCGTGGGCCATGGCCGCGTCGACCGCCTCCTGGTCCGCGACGTCGCAGGCGACCGCGCCGGCCACGCCGCCACCGTCCGTGTGCTCCGTGAGCGCGGCCGCCGTGGCCGCCGCCCGCTCCCCGTCGAGGTCGGCGAGGAGGACCGCGGCGCCCTCGGACATCAGCCGCCGCGCGGTGGCCGCGCCGATGCCCTGCCCGCCTCCGGTGACGACGGCGACGTGTCCTTCGAACCTGCGCATGCGCGTGTCCTTCCGCCGCTCGCGGGACGCCATTTCGCCCCGCGCCCCCTCTCGCCCCCCTACTCGCGCGTAGCGTAACGTGCACGCACACCAAAAGGGAGCGGAGAGGCACACCCATGGCGCTGGACGCGGACGTCGTCGTCGTCGGAGCGGGACTGGCCGGGCTGGTCGCCACCGCGGAACTGGCCGACGCGGGCAGGAAGGTGATCCTGCTCGATCAGGAGCCGGAGTCCAACTTCGGGGGGCAGGCGTTCTGGTCGTTCGGCGGCCTCTTCCTCGTGGACTCGCCCGAGCAGCGCAGGATGCGCATCAAGGACGACCGGGAACTGGCCCTGCAGGACTGGATGGGCACCGCCGGGTTCGACCGCCCCGAGGACCGCTGGCCGCGCGAGTGGGCCGAGGCGTACGTGGACTTCGCCGCCGGCGAGAAGCGCTCGTGGCTGCACGCGCAGGGGCTGCGCTTCTTCCCGCTCGTCGGCTGGGCGGAGCGCGGCGGTTACCTGGCCACCGGGCACGGCAATTCGGTGCCGCGCTTCCACATCACGTGGGGCACCGGCCCGGGGGTGGTGGCGCCGTTCGCGCGCCGCGTGCGGGAGGCCGTCGCCAAGGGCCTGGTGGAGCTGCGCTTCCGGCACCGGGTGACGGCGCTGACCACGACCGGCGGGGCCGTGGACGGTGTGGCGGGCGAGGTGCTGGTGGACAGCGACGCCGAGCGCGGCAGGCCGAGTTCGCGGGAGGTCCGCTCGGAGTTCCGGCTCGGGGCGCAGGCGGTGATCGTCACCTCGGGCGGCATCGGCGGCAACCACGACCTGGTGCGCAAGGCATGGCCCGAGCGGCTGGGCACGCCGCCGCGCAAGCTGCTCTCCGGCGTCCCGGCGCACGTGGACGGCCTGATGCTGGGCATCGCCGAGCAGGCGGGCGGCCATCTGATCAACGGCGACCGGATGTGGCACTACACCGAGGGCATCGAGAACTGGAACCCGATCTGGGCCCGGCACGGCATACGCATCCTGCCCGGCCCGTCCTCGCTGTGGCTGGACGCGACGGGCAGGCGGCTGCCGGTGCCGCTGTTCCCCGGCTTCGACACGCTCGGCACGCTGGAGCACATCATGCGGACCGGCCACGAGTACACGTGGTTCGTCCTCACCCAGAAGATCATCGAGAAGGAGTTCGCGCTGTCGGGCTCCGAGCAGAACCCGGACCTGACCGGCAAGAGCGTGCGCGAGGTGCTGCGCCGGGTGCTGCCGGGCGCGCCCGGCCCGGTGGAGGCGTTCAAGGAGCACGGCGTGGACTTCGTCGTCGAGAGCGACCTGTCCGCCCTGGTGCGCGGGATGAACGCGGTCACCGAGGACGACCTGATCGACGAGGCCGCGCTGCGCCGCGAGATCACGGCCCGCGACCGGGAGATCACCAACACCTTCACCAAGGACCTCCAGGTCACCGCGATCCGCGGGGCCCGCAACTACCTCGGCGACAAGCTGAGCCGCACCGCGACCCCGCACCGGCTGCTGGACCCGAAGGCCGGCCCGCTGATCGCGGTGCGGCTGAACATCCTGACCCGCAAGTCGCTCGGCGGCCTGGAGACCGATCTGGACAGCCGGGTGCTGCGGGCCGACGGGCAGCCGCTGCCGGGCCTGTACTCGGCGGGCGAGGCGGCCGGCTTCGGCGGCGGCGGGGTGCACGGATACCGCTCGCTGGAGGGCACGTTCCTCGGCGGCTGCATCTTCTCCGGCCGTACCGCGGGCCGCGCGGCGGCCGCGGCCACCGCCTGAGCGGCGGCCCGCCCCTCGCCCTGTCCGGTCGTACCGGTGTGCGACCCCGGTCCGGGGACGCCGTGCGCGGGAGGCACCATGGAGGGGAGCAAGAGCGGCGGCGCAAGGCGGGAGTACGGGCAGTGGTGGACGTCCTGGGAGCGGTGGCGGACGGTTTCGAGCCGGTCCGGGAGGCTTTCGTCCGGAACTTCGAGGAGCGCGGGGAGCTCGGCGCGGCGGTGACGCTGTACCGGGACGGCCGGAAGGTCGTGGACCTGTGGGCCGGCGCGGCGGACGCGGACGGCGACGGGACCGGGGCGGGGTCCGGGGCCGCGTGGGCGGAGGACACCGCGCAGGTGGTCCGCTCCGCGACCAAGGGCGTGGCCTCGGCATGCCTGCTCCTGCTGCACCAGCGCGGGCAGCTCGACCTGGACGCCCCGGTCGGGACGTACTGGCCGGAGTTCAAGACGGCCGGCAAGGAGCGGGTGACGGTGCGCGACGCCCTGGCGCACCGGGCGGGCGTGCCCGCGCTGGACACCCCGCTCACCCCGGCGCAGGCGATGGACGGTGTCAGCGGCCCGCGGGCGCTCGCCGCGCAGGCGCCGTTCTGGGTGCCGGGGGGCGACCACGGCTACCACGCGATGACCTACAGCTGGCTGATAGGCGAGCTGGTGCTGCGCGCGAGCGGCGGGCGCTCGGTCGGCCGCTACGTGGCGGAGGAGATCGCCCGTCCGCTGGGCCTGGACCTGTGGGTGGGCCTGCCGGCCGGGCAGGAGGCGCGGGTCGGCCGGATCGCCGCGATCCGGGCCCCGGAGGCGCCCCCGGCGGCGGGGCTGCGCGCGCGGCCCAAGCGCAGCGTCACCGAGGCGTACGACAACCCCCGGTCGCTGACCCGGCAGGCGTTCGGCGCCATCGACCCGCTGCCGGACGAGAACGACCCCGCCTACCGTGCCGCGGAGCTCGCGGCGTCCGCGGGCATCGCCACCGCGCGCTCGCTGGCCCGCTTCTACGCCGCCCTGGTCGGCGGCCTGGAGGACGGCGGTCCCCGGCTGTTCGCCCCGGCGACGCTCACCTCGGCGCGCACGGCCGAGTCGGAGGGCCCCGACCGGGTCCTGGTGGTGAACACCCGCTTCGGCCTGGGCTACATGCTGCACGGCCCGTCCTCGCCCTTCCTGTCCCCCGGTTCCTTCGGGCATCCCGGCCGGGGCGGCTCGCTGGGCTTCGCCGACCCGGACGCCGGGATCGGCTTCGGCTACGTCACCAACGGCATGCAGAAGAACGTCACCGCCGACCCGCGTGCCCAGGCGCTGGTGCGGGCGGTACGGGAGTGCCTGCGCTGACGCGGGGCGGCGCGGACGCCGGCACGGGTCGCCACGAGTTGCCCGGGCCCCGGGACCCGCGAACGATGGATGGGTGAGCGACGCCGCGTACCTCCGGTTTCCGCATGTCCACGGTGAACGGCTGTGCTTCGTCGCCGAGGACGACATCTGGGTCGCGCCCCTGGACGAGGGGCGCGCGTGGCGGGTGACGGCCGACCGGACCCGGGTGGGCCATCCCCGTTTCTCGCCGGACGGTTCGGTGATCGCCTTCAACAGCTGGCGCTCGCTGGACCCCGAGGTCCATCTCGCACCGGTGGAGGGCGGGCAGGCGAGCCGGCTCACCTACTGGGGCAGCCCCGACACCCGCGTGCGGTCCTGGACACCGGACGGCCGGATTCTGGCCGTCTCCTCGCACGGTGAGCCGTTCTCGCACTACACGTGGGGGTACGCCGTCCGCGCCGACGGCGGCCCGGGCAGCCGGCTGCCGTGGGGGCCGGTGTCGGACGTCGCCGTGCGGGACAGCGCCGCAGGCGAGCACCAGACGCTGCTGCTGTCGGCGACCGCGCCGCACGAGCCCGCCTCGTGGAAGCGGTACCGGGGCGGGGCGACGGGCCGGCTGTGGCTGCAGGGCGAGCTGCTGGTGCCGGACATCGGCGGGCACCTGGAGTCGCCGATGTTCGTGGGCGAGCGGATCGCCTTCCTCAGCGACCACGAGGGCATCGGCAACCTCTACTCCTGCCGGCCCGACGGCACGGACCTGCGGCGCCACACCGACCACGCCGACTTCTACGCCCGCCACGCGGCCACCGACGGCCGGCGGGTGGTCTACCAGTGCGCGGGCGGGCTGTGGATGGTCGACGAGCTGACCCCCGACTCGGCACCGCGGCGCCTGGACATCGACCTCGGCGGTACGCGGGCCGGGCGGCGCCCCTACCAGGTGCCGGCGGCCGCCTATCTGGACGGGCTGGCCGTGGACCGCACGGGCCGGGCGAGCGCGGTGTGCGTGCGCGGCAGCCTGTACTGGCTCACGCACCGCGACGGCCCCGCCCGCACCATCTCCGACGAGCCCGGCTCGCGGGTCCGGCTGCCGGCGATGCTGGGTGACACCGGCCGGATCGCCTTCGTCACGGACGCCGACGGCGAGGACGCGATCGAGATCGCGGCGCTGCCGGGCCGGCCGGCGGCGCTGGCCGTGGCCGAGATCGCCGACGAGGACGACGCCGTGGCGCAGGCGCTGCGGGCGACCGAGGAGGCGGGCGGGAACGCGCCGGCCGGTGCGGAGGAGGACGGGACGGCCGGCGAGGGCGCGCGCGCCCCGTGCCACAGCGGCGGCGCACGACTGGCCTGCGGGGAGATCGGCCGGGTGCAGGAACTCGTGCCCTCCCCCGACGGCGAGACGATGGCGGTCGCGGCCCACGACGGGCGGCTGCTGATGGTCTCCGCGGAGACGGGCGCGGTCACCGAACTCGTCCGCTCGGACAACGGCCCCGTGCGCGACCTGGCCTTCTCCCCGGACTCGGCGTGGATCGCCTGGTCCCAGCCGGTGGTCGGCCGCTCGCTGCGCAAGATCCGGATCGCCCGGCTGGTGCCGGACCCCGAGAGCGGGGAGCGCACGGTCATCGACGTCACCAACGGCCGGTTCGAGGACGAGCAGCCGGTCTTCACCCGTGACGGCCGCTATCTGGCCTTCCTGTCCTGGCGCGGCTTCGACCCGGTGTACGACGTGCACACCGGCGACCTGTCCTTCCCGCTGGGCTGCCGCCCGCACCTGGTGCCGCTGCACTCGGCGACGCCGTCGCCCTTCGCGCTGCCCGTGGAGGGCCGGCCGGCCGGCGGCGGTCTCGACCCGACGGACTTCGCCGAGGGCCCGCTGGCGGTGGAGGCCGCCGGGTTGCCGATGCGGGTGACGCCGTTCCCGGTGCCGGCCTCCAAGTACAGCTCGCTGGAGGCGGTGCGCGGCGGGCTGACGTGGCTGCGCTGGCCGATCTCCGGCGCGCTCGGCGAGACGTTCGTCAATCCGACCGACCCCTCGGCCCGGCCGACGCTGGAGTACTTCGGCCTGGCCAAGTCCAAGCGGGTCGAGCTGGTGCGGCACATGGACTGGTACCGGGTCAGCGGCGACGGCACGCACCTGGTGGTCTTCGACGAGGGCGAGCTGACGGTCGTGCCCGCCTACGAGCCGGGCGACCTGGACTCCACCGTCTACGTCGACATGCGGCGGGTGCTGCACGAGGCCGACCCGCCCGCCGAGTGGCGCCAGGCGTACGCGGAGGCCGGGCGGATCATCCGCGACTACTTCTGGGCCCCTGACATGTGCGGCATCGACTGGCCCGCGGTGCTCGACCAGTACCGCCCCCTGGTCGAACAGGTCTCCACCCCGGACGAGTTCGCCGACCTGCTGCGCGAGGTGCTGGGCGAGCTCGGCACCTCGCACGCGTACGTCGCCCCGGCCCGGCGCAACGAGGGGCCGCCGCACTACCAGCGGCCGATCGGCCTGCTGGGCGTCAACTTCGCCCACACCAAGGACGGCCGGTGGGTCGTGGGCCGCATCCTGCCCGGCGAGTCCTCGGACTCCAGGGCGCGTTCGCCGCTGGCCGGCACCGGCATCCTGGAGGGCGCGACGCTCACCCACGTCGACGGCCGCGCGGTGGACCCGGTCGCCGGTCCCGGGCCGCTGCTGTCGGCGGCGGGCGGCACCACGGTGGAGCTGACGTTCACACCGCCCGGCGACGGCCCCCCGCGCCGGGTCGCGGTCGTGCCGCTGGTGGACGAGCGCCCGCTGCGCTACCAGGACTGGGTGGCCAAACGCCGCGCGGTGGTGAGGGAGTTGAGCGAAGGCAAGTGCGGCTATCTGCACATCCCCGACCTCGGCGGCTCCGGCTGGGCGCAGTTCAACCGCGATCTGCGGATGGAGGTCGTGCGCCCGGCGCTCATCGTCGACGTGCGCGGGAACGCCGGCGGCAACATCAGCGACCTGGTGGTGGAGAGCCTGACCCGCAAGATCCTCGGCTGGGACTGGATCCGCGACGCGCAGCCGGTGAGTTACGCGGGCAACGCGCCGCGCGGGCCCATCGTTGCGCTGGCCGACGAGGCGACCGCCTCCGACGGCGACATGATCACGGCGACCTTCCGGCTGCTGTCCATCGGCCCGGTGGTGGGCCACCGCACCTGGGGCGGCGTGGTGGGCATGACCGGGCGGCACCGGCTGGGCGACGGCACGGTCATCACGGTGCCGATGAACGCGGCCTGGTTCGAGGCGTACGGCTGGTCGGTGGAGAACCACGGCGTGGAGCCGGACATCCCCTGCATCCGCACCCCGCTGGACTGGGCGGAGGGCCGGCGCACCGATGTGGAGGTGGCGGTCCAGACCGCGTTGGACCTGCTGGAGAAGCATCCCCCCGCGACACCGCCCGACCTGTCAGACCGCCCCGACCGCCGCCGCCCCCCGCTTCCCCCGCGCCGCTGAAGGACGCCGCGGCGCCCGGAGCGCTCAGGGTGGTGCCCGGGACGCCGTCCCGCCCACCGCGACCGCCCCGCCCGCAGCACGCCAACGGCTCCCCGCCGAGCCCGCTTCGCCGCCCGCGCCCCCGCCGGGCCCGCCCGCCCACCACGGTCACGGCACGGAACCTCCCGCCCCCGGACCGCCGGCCCCTACCGCTGAAGGACGGCCCCGCGGCCCCTGCCGTTCGTTCGCCGCACCCACCGCGGCACGGACGACATGCTTCAAGGCGGTGCGCCCGCCCTCCGGAAGCACCCCCCGGACGCCGACAACCCCCGCCGTACTCCGCTCGGCGCCGCGCGCACCCGCGGCCCCGGCCGCTTCGAGGCGGTGCGCCCGCTCCCGGGCGGCACCACCGCGTGGGCCCCCGCACGGGACCGCCCGCCGCCGGACGTCAACGGCCCTCCCCCGTACCCGGCTCGGCGTACCCGGCTCGGCCACCGCGGCCCGGAACGCGGCCCCGAGGCACGGACACGGGAAGGGGCGCGCCCTCACGGGCGCGCCCCTCGGCGCTCACGCCTGAACCACGCGGGTCAGTGGTCCCGGTGCTGCCGCTCGTCCCGGATCGCGGACTGCTCGCGACCGGTGCCCTTCGGCGAGGACTGCGGGGACTGCTTGCCGGACTGACCACCCTGGCCGGGCTGCCGCTGCTGCGTCCTGCCCTGCTCGCCCTGCTGGCGCATCTGCTCGTCGGTCATGCCCTGGGACTTGTCCCGGGTCTGGCCGATCCGCTCCTGCGGGCGGTCCTGCTGGCGCTGCTGCCCGGCCTTGCTACGCGTGGGGTCGTTCTTGCCCATGATCACTCCTTCGTGATGTGTGGACTGGGCCTCGACCAGGCTGACACGTCCGGACACGCTACGCATTTCGGACGAACGCGCTGCGTGAACAGTGCTGGTCAGAGTGCCTTTTCGGACCGCGCACGCTCATCGGCCGCGCCGCCAGGGCCGACCAGCCCGTGCCGTATGCCGCCCGCCGCCGCGATCCTCGGCTCCAGGCGGCGCATTTCGCGCTGCCCGATGGCGCCGCCGATCAGCCCCGGCAGGTAACCGCGCACGGACTGCATGCCGCGCAGCCACCACTGGGCGTAGACGTGCGGCGAGCGGCGCGCGACGCCGTCCGCGATGCGCTCCACGGCCGGCTCCAGCGGGTACGTGCGGTTGGCCGGCCACGGCAGCCTGCGGCGGGCCGCGCGCATCACGTCGTCCTCGTCGGCGCCGCGCACCATGTCGGTGTCGGTCCAGCTCAGGTACCCCACGCCGACCTTCACGCCCTTGGCGCCCACCTCGGCGCGCAGGCAGTGCGCGAACGCCTCGACGCCCGCCTTGCTCGCGCAGTACGCGGTCATCAGCGGCGCCGGGGCGATCGCGGCGAGCGAGGCGATCTGGAGCAGATAGCCGCGCGAGGCGATGAGCGCCGGCAGGAAGGCGCGTGCGGTGGCGACACCACCCAGCAGATTGACCTGGATGACCCGGTCGAAGTCGGCCGCGTCCACGTCGAGGAACGGACCCCCGGTCGCCACACCGGCGTTGGCGACCACCGCGTCGACCCGTCCGTAGCGCTCCACGACCTCCCCGGCGACGCGCGCCATCGCGTCCCGGTCGGTGACGTCGGCCGTCCAGTGCCCGGTGCCGGAGCCGATCTCCGCGGCGACCGCCTTGAGTTCGTCCGGCTCCAGCCCGACGAGCGCCAGACGGGCGCCGCGCGCGGCGAGGGTGCGGGCCAGCAGTGCGCCGACCCCGCGGGCGGCGCCGGTCACCACCACGACCTGGCCGTTCAGCGACCTGCTCATGCCTTCTCCTCCTTGACCTGCGCCTGCGGCCGCAGATGGTCCGTGATCAGGGTGCGGACGACGCCCGCGACCGCGGCGGGTGCCTCCAGCGGCGTCATGTGGCCGAGGCCCGGCAGTTCGGTGAGACCGGCGAAGTGGGAGAGCCGTGCGGCCAGCCCCCGGGCGTGCACCGGCGGGGTCAGCTTGTCGTCGGTGCCCACCAGCACGGCGGTCGGTACGCGCAGCGCCGCCACTCCCGCGTCCAGGTTGAGCCCGGCCAGCACCCGCCCCCACGCCGCGCGCTGCCTGCGCCCGCAGGCGTGCACGATCCGCGCCGTCGCGGCGACCAGTTCCGGGCTCGAATCCGGGCCGAGGATCCCGTACTTGAGGGCCGCGCGGGTCACCGCGGACTGCGGCCCCAGCGGCGCCGCGCTGATCAGCAGGAAGCGGTGGAAGGCGTCGCGCACCCGCTTGGCGCGCACCCGCGGCGGCAGTACCAGCGTCTCGGCGAGCAGCCGCCCGCTGCCGGTGCTGGCCAGCAGCAGCGCGGCGGTACGGGACTGGATCGCCGGCCGGTCGCCCGCCGCCATCGCCGTCATGCCGCCCATGGAGTGACCGACCAGCACCGCCTTCTCGTCGGAGGCGAGCACGGACTCCAGTACCGCGGTCAGGTCGTCGGCGAGCGCGTCGGTGCCGTAGCCGTCGCGCCGCGGCGTCCCGCTGCGGCCGTGACCGCGCTGGTCGTACGCCACGACCCGGTACTCACCGGCCAGTTCGTGGACGAGCGGCGCCCAGAACCGGGTGTTGCAGGTCCAGCCGTGGATCAGCACGACGGTCGGCGCCGTGCCCGGCTCGGGGCCGTACTCCTCCACGTTGATCGAGGTGCCGTCGGCGGAGCGCACGAAGTGCGCGTGCCGGGCCTTGGGCAGGTCGAAGACGCCGCTGGTCACGAAGCCACCTCCACAGGGGCCGGGCGCTGCTCGGGGGCGCCGGCGGTCACGATCGTGTACTCGTCGAGCCTCACCCGGCGGGTGGCGCGCCGGAACCCGGCGGTCGTCCCCGGCCAGACGGTGGTGTTGCGGCCCTGGTCGTCCAGGTACCAGCTGACGCAGCCGCCGGTGTTCCACACGGTGCGGACCATGCGGCGCTGCACCTCCTCGTTCCACGACCGCACGGCATCCGGCCTGGCGTCCAGCGCGGCGGCGCCGGTGGTGTCCAGGGCCCGCAGGTAGTCGGCGATGTAGTTGAGCGAGGACTCGATCATCAGGATCATCGAGCTGTTCCCGAGGCCGGTGTTGGGCCCGATGACGAACAGCAGGTTGGGGAAGCCGTCGACGCTGGAGCCGCGCAGCGCGGCCATCCCGTCCTTCCAGTGCTCGGCCAGCGTCCGCCCGTCGGCGCCGAGGACCCGGTCGCCGATGGGCATGTCGGTGACGTGGAAGCCGGTGCCGAAGACGATGGCGTCTACCTCGCGCTCGGTGCCGTCGGCCATGACGATCGTCGAGCCGCGCACTTCCCTGAGCGCGGAGGCCACGACCTCGGTGTTGGACCTGGTGAGCGCCGGGTAGTAGTCGTTGGACAGCAGGATGCGCTTGCAGCCGATCCGGTAGTCAGGGGTGAGCTTCGCGCGCAGGACCGGGTCCTTGACCGCCTTGGCGAGGTGCGACAGGGCGAGCCGCTGCACGCCCCCCAGCAGCGCCGGGCGCTTGGTGAAGGCGCCCACCTGCAACTCGCGCAGCAGCCAGAGCATTCCGCGCCGCGCCCTGGCGGTCGCCGGGACCTTCCCGTGCAGCCACCGCTCGGCCCGGGTGATGTCCCGGTCCATGCGCGGCATCACCCACGGCGGGGTCCGCTGCACCACGGTCAGGCTCTCCACCTCGGGCTGGATCGCCGGCACGATCTGGATGGCGGAGGCCCCGGTGCCGATCACGGCGACGCGCTTGCCCTTGATGTCGTAGTCGTGGTCCCACTGCGAGGAGTGGAAGACCGCGCCCGGGAAGGCGTCAAGGCCCGGGATGTCCGGCAGCCTGGGGTCGGACAGCGGGCCGCCCGCCGAGATCAGGACGTCTGCGGTCAGCTCGCCGCGCGAGGTGGTGATGTGCCAGTGCCGCGCCTCGCCGTCCCAGCGGGCCTGGCGCACCTCGGTGTCCAGCCGCAGATGGGGACGGAGGCCGAAGGTGTCGGCGACGCGCTCCAGATAGGCCCGGATGTGCGGCTGGCCGGAGAAGGTGCGCGGCCACTCCGGGTTCGGCGCGAACGAGAAGGAGTACAGGTGCGAGGGCACGTCGCACGCGCACCCCGGATAGCTGTTGTCGCGCCAGGTGCCGCCGACGGAGTCGCGCCGCTCCAGCACGACGAAGTCGGTGATCCCCTCCCGGCGCAGCCGCACCGCTGCGCCGAGGCCGCCGAAGCCGGATCCGATGACTGCCACCCGTACGTGTTCTGTGCGCTCGGCCATGCCGCCGCCTCTCGGTGCCGCCCCTGAGCCTGATCGTGCCAGTGTTCACTGGCATGGTTCGGAGCGTAGACCAGAACGCGTTACCAGCGGTAGAGGTCCGACCGCGCGAGTTGCCCCGGCCCACCGCATAGGCTGGCGGGCGTGGCAACGCACGAGCGCGAGTACCGGATGGACGAACTGGCCCAGGCCGCCGGAGTGCCCGTCCGCACCGTCCGCTTCTACCGGGAGCGCAAACTGCTCCCCGCCCCGCGCCGCGAGGGCCGCATCGCCTGGTACAACGAGCACCACCTCGCCCGGCTCCGCACGATCACGGCCCTGCTGGAGCGCGGCCACACCCTCGGCGGCATCGCCGAGCTGATGGACGCCTGGGAGAGCGGCCGCCGTGACGTCGGCGAGCTGCTGGGCCTGGACCCGGCCCTGAACACCCCCTGGTCGGAGGAGGAACCGCTGCGGCTGACCCCCGAGGGGCTGGCCGACTTCTACGGGGAGCAGGCCACCGCAGAGAACCTGGCCACCGCCCTGGACATCGGTTACATCGCCGTCGACGGCGACGACGTCGTACACGTCAGCCGCCGCCTGCTGGAGGCCTCGTCCGCGCTGGTCAAGGAGGGCATCCCGCTCGCCGAGGTGCTGGCCGCCGGCCGCGACATGCGCCACCGCATGGACCTGCTCGCCGAACTCTTCGTGGAACTCGCCCGCGCCCACGTCCTCCCAGACGCCGAGACCGGCCTCCAGACCGGCGACACCACCCGCCTCACGGAGGCGATAGCCCGGCTGCGCCCGCTGGTGAAAGCCGTCGTCGAGGCGGAGCTCGCCCTGGCGATGGACCGCCGACTGCGCGAGGAACTCAAGGGATAGCCCCGCGCGCCGCCCTCCGGAGGACTACCGTTACCCAGAGTGACTGCGGTGGCACGGACGGGGGTTGGCGTGGCGGTGTCCGATGACAAGCGCTCCGTGAGCATGGCGATCTTCGGCGACCTCTTGAAGGCCCTCCGCGAGGGCCGGGGCGTCACCCTCGACGCACTGGCCGCGCACACGGGTTACTCGAAATCGCTGGCCGTCAAGATCGAGTCCGGCGAGCGCCTCGCGAGCAAGGCCTTCATCGACAAGGCGGAGGAACTGCTCCGCTGCGCGGGCGCGTTGCGGGCGGTCGCGCCGCACCTGTCCCGCGAGAAGCTGCCCGCGGGGTACGGCGAGTACGCGGACGAGGAGGCCCGGGCGGCCAGCATCGGCTTCTATGACGCGCACGTGGTCAACGGGCTGCTGCAAACCGAGGCCTACATGCGCGCGGTGTTCAACGCCCGCTGCCCGCCGCTCGAAGAGGACGAGATCGACCGCTGGACGGAGGGCCGGCTCGCCCGCCAGGCGCTCATCACGCGGAAGCCGGTGTGCATGCTGTCGTTCGTCCTGGAGGAGTGGCTGCTGCGCCGGCCCGTGGGCGGACGGCAGGTCATGAAGGACCAGTTGGAACGCCTCCTGGAGGTCGGGAAGCGCCGGAACGTGCAGGTCCAGGTCATGCCGACGCGCTACGAGTCCGTGGCCGGATTCAACGGCCCTTTCACGTTCCTGGAAACCGCCGAACGGCAGTGGCTGGCTTACGCTGAGGGACAGGTCGGGGGGTATCTGAGCGACGATCGCGAGAGGGTCAGCGACCTGTACCACCGGTACGGCATGATCCGGGCGCAGGCCCTCACCCCCGAGGATTCGGCGAAGGCCATCGAGCAGATTGCGGGCGAGCTGTGAGCGCACTCGTGTGGTTCAAGTCCAGCTACAGCGGCGATGACGGCGGACAGTGCGTCGAAGTCGCGTCGGGCGCGACCGCCGTGCACGTGCGGGACTCCAAGGACCGGAACGGGCCCATGCTCACGTTCCCGCCCGACGCGTGGGCCGCGTTCGTCGCGTTCGCCGCCGCGGCGGGCCCCGAGGCCACGTAGGTCACCGAATGCGGCCGGCACGTGGCGACCGCGCCCAGGGCGCTGACCGGCCGGCTCGTACGCCTGCGGGCCCCCGCCCAGGCGCGTGGCGGCCCACGACGGCGCGCCGGACCGCGGAGGAAGGCCCCCTTCCGACCGGCGCCCGGGGGCGACCGTTCCCCGGGCGTTCACCATGTCCTCATACCGATGCTTGGTGCGGGCTTTGCCTGCGTCCTACCTTCGCGAAGTTCAGTTCGCCCGAAGTAGACGAGGTATAAATGTCCCTCCGGCATGCAGTCGCCGCCCTGGCAGTGGTGCCCGCGCTGGTGGTCCCCGCGACCGCCCAGGCGGCCACGGACCACCATCACCACCACGTTCCGTCCCAGAAGAACCACTTCGACCTGCAGGCCCACCGCGGCGGCCTCGGCATGACCACCGAGGAGTCGCTGGAGGGCTTCGGCAAGGCGCTGCGCCTCGGTGTGAGCACCCTGGAGCTGGACACCCACGTCACCAAGGACGAGAAGGTCGTGGTCAACCACGACCGGCAGATCAGCGCGCAGAAGTGCAAGGACACCGCTCCGGTGACGCCGGGCGACCCGATGTACCCCTACGTCGGGAAGTACATCAAGGACCTGACCCTGGCCCAGATCAAGACCATGGACTGCGGCTACCAGCAGCTGCCCGGCTTCCCCGAGCAGGAGCAGATCAAGGGCTTCCGCATGGTGGAGCTCAAGGACGTCCTGAACCTGGTCAAGAGCTACCGGGCCAACAAGGTCAAGCTCAACATCGAGACCAAGGTGGAGGCCGGCGCGCCCACGCAGACCGCGCCCCGCGAGCTGTTCGTGCGGCGTGTCTTCGAGGAGATCCACCGCTCGGGCATCGAGAAGCAGGTCACCATTCAGTCCTTCGACTGGGGCGCGCTGAACGAGATGCACAAGCTCGCGCCGAAGTACCCGCTGGTGGCGCTCACCAACTTCGACTTCCTGCAGGTCGGCAAGCCCGGCGCCTCCCCGTGGCTCGGCGGCATCGACGCCGACGACTACGACGGCGACTTCGTCAAGGCCGCCGCCTCCATCCCCGGCGTCACGGCGCTCTCGCCGGTCTACGGCCTGCCGCAGAACGGCACCGTCGCCGACCCCAACTTCACGTTCTACGTCAACAAGAAGATGGTGGACGACGCCCACCGGCGCGGCCTGCGGGTCGTCCCGTGGACCTGTGACGACCCCGCCACCATCAAGGCGCTGCTCGACATGAACATCGACGGCATCATCACGGACTACCCGAACCGGGTCCGCGACATCATGGCCGAGCGCGGCATGCGGCTGCCCCGCGCCTACAAGGCGCCCCGCCACTGACGACCGGCGCCCCTGCACGGATACGCCCCCGGAGCCGCGCGGTTCCGGGGGCGTACGCACGCTCACATGGGCGACCCGGCCGGCTGGCCCGCGGCCACCGGCGCGTTCTCCTCGGGGTGGACGCACTTGTACAGGCACTGCGTGCGGGAGAGCGCGAAGACGCCGTAGGTGAGCAGGGCGAAGCCCAGCACCGCGGGCGCCAGCCACAGCCCGGTCCGCGGCTGCTCCCCGTACAGGACCACCCCGAGGGCGAAGCCCGCCACGGCGTCGCAGAGCGTCAGGGCGGGCTGGGAGGCGATGAGCGGGCCGCCCTGCATGGCGGTGCCGAGCAGGAAGAGGGAGAAGCCGCCCGTGGCGGCGAAGGCGTAGGTCTGCCAGGACAGCAGCCAGGCCGCGATGCCCTGGTGGCCCAGGATGTCCATGGACGACTTGATCAGCGCGGCGGTCAGCGCGTTGCCCACGGCCGCCGCCGCACCGAGGCAGGCCGCACGGGTCAGGCCGAGGGGACGCCGCAGCCCGGCCACCACCAGTGCGGCGCCCAGCCCGCCGACGATGAGCAGCGTCGGCACCCACCAGATCCCCGGCACCTGTTCGCGTCCTCCGGTGGGCGCCAGCGAGAACAGGAAGACGCCCAGGCCCACGGCGATGCACCCGACGCAGAGCCACGCCTTGTGCGAGAGGTCGACGTGGAAGACGGCCCCGCCGATCACCAGGGCCAGCGGCAGTTCCAGGATGAAGACCGGCTGCACGGTGGCCAGGGAGCCGGTGCCGAGGGCGAGTGCCTGGAAGACCGCGGCGCCGACGACCGCGAGGATGCCGGCCAGCCAGACCGGGGTGCGCAGCAGGTCGCGCATGAGCCCGAGGCGCAGCGAGGTGGAGGCGGGGACCTTCAGTACCGCCTGCCGTTGCAGCACGGTCCCGAGCGCGTTGCTGCACGCCGCGATCACGGCGAAGAGGACCGACAGGATCATGTCGGCTGCACCACTTCCGTGCCTCCGCTGGCTCGACCTGGTCCGGCACGGGCCGTGTACGCCCACGGCCCCCGGAGCTCACGGACCGCCGCAATACCGAGATACGGGGCAGATCCGGAATCTCCGGTCAAAGGCTCAGTCTAACGTCGGCGGCGCGGGCACCGCCCGGCCTCACAGGGCCGCGCGGCTGCCGGTGTCCACGGCCTGCGTGGCGGCCGCGGCGCGGCGCGGGCACCGCCCGGCCTCACAGGGCCGCGCGGCTGCCGGTGTCCACGGCCTGCGTGGCGGCCGCGGCGCGGCGCGCGTCGTCGCGGACCTCGTCGGCGGTGAGGACGTAGCCGGTGGTGGAGTCCGTGGTGGAGCGGGCGAAGACGACCCCGTAGACGTGGCCCGTGGTGTCCAGCAGCGGGCCGCCCGAGTTGCCGGGGCGCACGACCGAGCGCACCTGGTAGATGTCGCGGGTCACGATGCCGTCCCCGTAGATGTCCTGGCCGGTGGCGCGGATGCGGCCGGCCACGGTCGCCGCCCGCAGGTCCAGGCCGCCGTCCTCGGGGTATCCGGCCACGACCGCGCCGTCGCCGCGCTCGGCGGCGTCGGTGAAGTCCAGGGTGGGGGCGCGCAGCCCGGGCACGTTGAGGACCGCGACGTCCTTGCCGGGGTCGAAGAGCACGACCGTGGCCCGGTACGCGCGCCCGGCGCCGCCGATCTGGACGGCGGGGCTGTCGACGCCCGCGACGACGTGGGCGTTGGTCATGACGTGCTCGTCGGCGTAGACGAAGCCGGTGCCCTCCTGGCCCTGGCGGCGGCCGTCCACGAAGGCGATGCCCTCGATCTTCACCGTGCTGCGGGCGGCGGCCCGTGAGGCGGCCTCGGTGACGCTGTCGCCGGACGGCGCGGGCACCCCGTTGACGGGCTCGGACTCGAAGGGGTTGAAGACCTGCGGGAAGCCGGCCTGGGCCAGGGCGCTGGACGCGCTGCTGAACCAGCTGGGCGCCTGCCGCGGCATGGTGTCCTGGACAGCGCCGAGCACCGCGGAGCCGCGGATCGACTGGGCGAGCACGCTGGACGAGGCGGTCACCAGGACGCTCGCGGCGACCCAGGCGACCAGCAGCACCGCCACCGCGTTCGCGGCCGCCCCGCCGACACCGTCGAGCCAGCGCAGCGGCCCCCAGTCCAGTCCGGTGCGTACCTTCCAGGCGACCCCGGAGGCGACGGCGTGGCCCGCGGCCGCCGGGATGAGGACGGTGAGCAGGGCGACGAGCGTGGCGCGGGAGGTGCCCGGCTCGACGTACTGGAGCACGTACGGCAGCAGCCACACGCCGATCACGGCGCCACCGAGGAAGCCCGCGAGCGAGATGGTGCCCGCGACCAGTCCTCGCCGGTAACCGGCGACCGCGTAGGCGACCGTCAGCACGAGCAGCAACAGGTCGAGCAGGTTCAACCGAGAGGCCTTTCCCCGAAACCGTATGGACCCGTAAAAACGCACATTAACCGACCATCGGTTCCCTTTTGTGTCGCACCGCACGCACTCTCTGCCCGAAAAGCCATACGAACGGCCCGGTTCCGGCCCCGTAGAAGGTTCTACGGAGGCCGTCACCGGGCCGTTCATCGCGCCGTACCCCGTCCCCACGGGTGGGCGCGCACGGGACGTCCCACCGCTCAGGGGAGGTCCCGCGGCACAGCGGAGCCCGACGTCACATGTGCACGACGGGGGCCGCGCCGGCGTCCTGCCGCGGCGCGCCGCGCCGGTAGAGCAGGAAGCTGATCACCAGGCCGGCCGCGAAGAAGGCCGCCGCCCACCAGTAGGCCGTCGAGTAGCTCTCCAGCGCGGCGTTCGCCTTCACCAGCGGGTCGGCCGGGTCCTTGCCCGCGATGTAGTCCGTGGCGGCGCTCGTGGCAAGGGTGTTGAGCAGGGCGGTACCGATCGAGCCGCCGATCTGCTGCATGGCGTTGACGGCGGCGGACGCGACGCCCGCGTCCTCGGCGCCGACGCCGGTGGTCGCCAGGTTCATGGCGGGCGGGAAGATCAGGCCCATGCCGAGGCCGATCACCAGCAGCGGCGGCAGGACCTCGGTGGCGTAGCCGCTGTGCAGGCCGAGCCCGGTCAGCCAGACCAGTCCGGCGGCGGCCAGGCCGAAGCCCACCGGGACCACCGGCTTGGGGCCGATGCGGGGCACCAGCACGACGGTGGCGACCTGGGCGCCCACCATCAGCGCGGCGACCAGCGGCAGGAAGGCCAGGCCGGTCCTGACCGCCGAGAAGCCGAGGGTGAGCCGCAGGTAGTAGGTCAGGAAGAGGAAGACCGCGAACATGCCGGCGCTGGAGACCAGCGAGGCGGCGAAGGAGGCGCCGCGGTTGCGGTCGAGCAGCACGCGCAGCGGCAGCAGCGGGTGCGCGGCCCGGGTCTGCCACCAGGTGAAGGCGGTCAGCAGCAGCCCGCCGGCGACCAGGTAGCCCCAGGTCTGCGGGGAGCTCCAGTCGTGGCTCTCGGCGTTGGAGAAGCCGTAGACCAGGGCGAACAGTCCGGTGGTGACCAGCAGCGTGCCGGGCAGGTCGATGGAGGCGCCGGGACGGCGGCGGGCACGCTGCAGCAGGGCCATGCCGCCGAGGAAGGCGACGACGGCGAAGGCCAGGTTGACGTACAGGGTCCAGCGCCAGTTCAGGTACTCGGTGAGGACACCGCCGAGCAGCAGGCCGACGGCCGCGCCCGATCCGGCGATGGCGCCGTAGATGCCGAACGCGCGGGCGCGTTCCCTGGGCTCGGTGAAGGTCGTCGTCAGCAGCGACAGCGCGGCGGGCGCCAGCAGGGCGCCGAATCCGCCCTGCAGGGCGCGGGCGGTGACCAGCATCTCGAAGCTGCCGGCCGCGCCGCCGAGCGCGGAGGCCGCCGCGAAGCCGGCGACCCCGATGAGGAAGGCGGTCTTGCGGCCGAAGAGGTCGGCGATCCGGCCGCCGAGCAGCAGCAGGCTGCCGAACGCGAGGGCGTACGCGGTGACGATCCACTGCCGGTTGCCGTCGGTGAAGCCGAGGTCGGCCTGGGCGGAGGGCAGGGCGATGTTCACGATGGTCGCGTCCAGCACGACCATCAGCTGGGCGACGCCGATGACGGCGAGGACCCACCAGCGCCTGGCGTGGACGTCGTGGTCGTGGCCCACCCCCTCGACCGGGGGTGCGGCGACGCCGGCGCGGGGCTCGGCGGTGCTCTGGGACATGGGGACGTGCTCCCGTCGTTCGGAAGAGGCGTGGGACAGGCGTGGGGCAGGCGTGATCACGGGGTACGATCGATACGAAACCGTTTCGTACGCTTGAAGCCTAAGCTCCGATCCATCGAAACGCAAGAGTTTCGATCGCATGGCCGCGGGACGCTGCCTAGAGTGGGTGCCGAGCGAACGAGGAGGTGCGTGCCGTGGCCGACCAGCACACGGGAGATCGCCCGGAACAGGCGATACTGCAACGGATCAGCGCGATGGTCACCGACGAGCGGACGCTGCGCGAACTGCTCGCCGCGGGGCGGATCGACGGCGAGACCGAGCGGGAGCGGCTCGACGCACTGGAGCGCGAACTCGACCAGTGCTGGGACCTGTTGCGCCAGCGCCGCGCCAAGACCGAGGTCGGGCAGGACCCGGGCCAGGCCCGCGTGCGGCCCTCCGGCACGGTGGAGGGCTACCAGTCGTGAGCGCCCCGACGATCACCGACTCCCCGGGGACCCGCCGCTACGAGGCGCACGTGGACGGCAGACTGGCCGGGTTCTCGGCGTACATCCGCACACCCGAGATGATCGCCTTCCTGCACACCGAGGTGGACCCGGAGTTCGAGGGCCGCGGCGTGGGGTCGGCGCTCGCCCGGCAGGCGCTGGACGAGGCCCGGGAGCGCGGGCAGAGCGTGCTGGCGGCGTGCCCCTTCATCGCGGGCTGGATCGCCCACCACCCGGACTACCAGGACCTGGAGTACAGGCCCCGCAGCGTCGTCAGCGACTGAGATCGGCCGCCGCGGCCCGTCGGGTCAGCGGCGGAAGCCCAGGGCCGGCAGCACGATCGCGTCGATGTAGCGGTGCATGAAGGCCGCGTCGACCTCCACGTCCTCCAGCAGGCGCCGGGTGATGACGGCGCCCAGCATCATGTGCGGCATGAAGTCGGCCGCCGGGTTGTCCCGGGGGATCTCGCCGCGGTCGGCGGCCCGGGTCAGCAGCTGGCGCAGCCCGGCCAGCTCGGGGTCGATGAGGTGCTCGCGCATCGCCTCGGCGAGGTCGGGACTGCCGGCGGAGGCGTGCGACAGCCCCCTGAGCAGCGAGGTGTCCACCTCGGAACCGTCCCCGAACCCGTCGGCCATGGCGTGCAGATCGCCGTCGAGGGAACCGGTGTCGACCGGCGCGTGCGCGGGCTTGGTGCAGCGCAACGCGGTGACCACCAGCTCCGGCTTGCTCTTCCACTGCCGGTAGAGCGTGGCCTTGCTGGACCGGGTGCGGGAGGCGACCGCGTCCATGGTCAGCGCCTCGTAGCCGACCTCGCGGAGCAGTTCGATCACCGCCCCGTAGAGCTCCTGCTCACGCTCCGGTGTCAGGCGGGTGCGCCGCGCCGCGGCGCTCGCGTCCGTGGTCATCTCGACTCTCCGTCTCTCGTCCCCTGCGAAACGGTTTCGTATCCAATGACAATATGGCACCGCCCACCGAAACCGAAACGTTTCGATGGGCGGTGGGGAACGTCCGGGCGGGTGCTCAGGCCAGGGACGCGGTGAGGGTGATCGCGGTGCCCGCGAGCGCCTGGCTCACCGGGCAGTTGGCCTTCGCGTCCTCCGCCGCCTTGATGAACTCGGCCTCGTCCAGACCGGGCACCTGGCCGACCACGGTCAGGTGGATACCGGTGATGCCGGTGCCGGGCTTGAAGGTGACGTCGGCCTGCGTGCGCAGCTGCGTCGGCGGGGTCTTGGCCCGGGACAGGCCGGCGGACAGGGCCATCGAGAAGCAGCTGGAGTGCGCGGCGGCGATGAGCTCCTCCGGACTGGTCTTCCCGCCGGGCTCCTGCGAGCGGGCGACCCACGTGACCGGGTACTCGCCGATCCCGGAGGAGTCGAGGGTGACGACTCCACTGCCCTCGATGAGGGAGCCGTCCCACACGGTGTGGGCGACGCGCGTCGTCTCGCTGGGCGTGGTCATGGTGGATCCTTCCGGTTCGTGGCTCGGTTCGCCGGGCACGTACGGCGTTCCGGGGGCGCCGGCCGGGGGCGCCGGCCTGCGGCGCGTCCAAGTCTCCACCACCGGCCGCCGCTTCGCGACGTGATCCCCGGCCGTTCCTCCGGCGTGTTGCCCGTGTCAAACGGACCGTCACCCACAAGAGTGGCTGTACGCAGGGATTTCACGGTCCCGGCCCCGGCCGGTCGCCGCCGGTCCTACGTTCGGCAAGAGGACGCGGACGTCAAGGAGTGAGCCAGGTGGAGGAATCCGTACGGGTGCCGATCCTCGCGTCATGGGAACGCTGCCAGGCCGCCGGCCTCGACCCCGAACACCTCGACGTCCCGTACACCCGGGACATCGACCTCGCCGGCCCGCTCGCCAGGGCCGCCCGGCCGGTCCTCGACCGGCTCGCCGACGCCCTCGCCGGGTCCGGGACGGCCGTCCTCCTCACCGACGGCAGCGGGCTCGTGCTGGACCGCAGGGCCGCCCGGCCGCCGCTGCTGCCCGCCCTCGACGACGTCGGCCTCGCCCCCGGCTTCGGCTACCACGAACTCGGCGCCGGTACCAACGGCATCGGCACCACGCTCGCCGCCCGGCGCCCGGTCCGGGTCAGCGGTGAGGAGCACTACTGCGCCGCCCTGCGCCGCTTCACCTGTTTCGGCGTGCCCCTGCGGCACCCCGTGAGCGGCCGCATCGAAGGGGTGCTGGACCTCACCAGCCTCCAGGACGAGGCCCATCCCCTCATGCCGCAACTCGCCCGCGGCTCCGCCCTCGCCATCGAGCACCGGCTGCTGGAGGACTCCGGCCGCCGCGAACGCGCGATGCTGCACTCGTACTTGGCGGCGGAACGCCGCAACCCGAGCCCGGTCTCGCTGCGGCTCGACGGCGACGGCCGCATCCAGCCCGTCGGTCCCCCGACCGGACTCACCGCCGGCGACGAGGCCGCCCTCGCCGAGACCGCCACCGGCCTCATCGCCGCCGGACGGCGCGACGCCGTCGAACTGCCGCTCTCCCGGGGGCGCACGGCCGTGCTGCTGTGCCGGCCGCTCGCGCAGGGCGCGGTGGTCGAGGTGAGCCTTCCCGACGACGCCGGACCGCGGGCCGTCCGCCGGCCGCTGCTCGTCGGCGACGCGGGGGTCGGCCGGCTCGCCGTCGCCGCCCGGCTGCGGCTGGAACTGCTCAGCGACGCAGCCCTGCGCATCGGCACCACCCTCGACGTCGCCCGCACCGCCGCCGAACTGTGCGAGGCCGCCGTCCCGCGCTTCGCCGACCGGGTCACCGTGGACCTGCTCGCCCCCGTCGTCCGGGGCGGCACCCCGGACACCGCCGACACCGCCGCACCGGTCCTGTGCCGCGTGGCGGACGCCGGGACGGGCGCGACGGGACCGCCCGCCGTGCCCGGCCCGGGCGCGGAGCCCTACCCGGCCGCGCCGGACGGCCCGCAGGCGCGGGCCCTGGCGGGCGACGGCCCGGTGCGGGCCGGGGACGCGCTCATCGCCGTACCGCTGCGCGCCCGGGACACCCCGCTCGGCGTGGCCACCTTCCACCGGGCCGCCGACAGCGCGCCCTTCGCGGAGGACGACCTCACCCTCGCCCGCGAACTGGCCGCCCGCGCCGCCGTCTGCATCGACAACGCCCGGCTGTTCACCCGCGAGCACCACCTCGCCCTGGAACTCCAGCGCAGCCTGCTCCCGCACGGCCTTCCCGCGCAGCACGCCGTGGACGTCGCCCACCGCTATCTGCCCGCCCCGGGCCGCGTCGGCGGCGACTGGTTCGACGTCATCCCGCTCTCCGGCGCGCGGGTCGCCCTCGTCGTCGGCGACGTCGTCGGCCACGGCATCCACGCCGCCGCCGCGATGGGCCGGCTGCGCACCGCCGTCCACAACTTCTCCGCCCTCGACCTGCCCCCCGACGAACTGCTCGGCCGCCTCGACGACCTGGCCGTGCGGCTCGACGAGGAGGGCGGCGCGCACACCGGACTGGCCGGCGCGACCTGCCTGTACGTGGTGTACGACCCCGTCGCCCGGCGCTGCCAGCTCGCCCGCGCCGGACACCTGCCGCCCGCGCTGCTCGGCCCGGACGGCGACGTGCGCTTCCCCGAACTGCCCGCGGGACCGCCCCTCGGACTCGGGCAAGTCCCCTTCGAGACCACCGAGTTCGACCTCCCCGAGGGCACCGGCCTGGTCCTCTACACCGACGGCCTCATCGAGGGCGGCCATGCCGACCCCGAGGCCGGTATGCGCAGACTCGGGCGGGCGCTGGCCGGCGCGCCCAGGGACGGGACGCCGGAGGAGCTGTGCGCGGCCGTGGAGTCCGCGCTGCGCCCGGTGCCCACGGCCGACGACATCGTGCTGCTGGTGGCCCGTACCCGCGCGCTCGACGGCGGCCAGGTCGCCTGCTGGGACGTGCCCGACGACCCGGCCGCCGTCTCGGCGCTGCGCTGTGCGATCACCCGCCGGCTGCGCTCCTGGGACCTGGACGAACTCACCTTCACCACCGAACTGATCGCCAGTGAGCTGATCACCAACGCCATCCGGCACGCCCAGGGGCCGGTCCAGGCCCGGCTCGTCCGCGACCGGGCCCTGGTCTTCGAGGTCGCCGACGCCAGCGGCACCTCCCCCAGGCTGCGCCGCGCCGCCACCACCGACGAGGGCGGCCGCGGCATCTTCATGGTCGCCCAGCTCTGCCGCCGGTGGGGCACCCGCTACACCGAGCAGGGCAAGGTCATCTGGACCGAGCAGCAGCTGCCCGCGTGACCGTCACCCCCGGCGTCCCCCCGTCCCCGTGTCCCCACCGGACGCCCGTACGGCGCAGCCTGCCGCGCCCGCCCGGCCGGCCGTCCCCGCGGCGGGAAAGCACCCGTCACGGCCGGACGGCGCCGCCGGGCCGCGCGGGGCGGTCCCTACCCCACGCCGCACGATGCTGCCCGTTCCGGCTGTGCGACGGCCCGGTGTTGCCTACGGTGGGACCATGACCACCGCGGCGCGGACCAGCGCAGACAGCAGCACGGACACGTACGACGTCATCGTCATCGGAGCGGGACCGACCGGCGAGAACGTCGCCGACCGCACCCAGGCGGCCGGGCTGAGCACCGTGATCGTCGAGGCCGAACTGGTGGGCGGCGAGTGCTCGTACTGGGCGTGCATCCCCAGTAAGGCCCTGCTGCGCCCGCAGGCCGCCCTGGGGGCCGCCCGCGCGGTCCCCGGCGCGCGTGAGGCCGCCGGCGGGCGGCTGGACACGGCCGCCGTACTGGCCCGGCGCGACTGGGCCACCGCGGGCTGGAAGGACGACGGGCAGATCAGCTGGCTGGATTCGGTCGGCGTCGACCTGGTGCGCGGCCTCGGCCGGCTCGACGGGCCGCGCCGCGTCGTCGTACGCACCCCGGAGGGTGGCGAGCGGGTGCTGACCGCCCGCCACGCGGTCGCGGTGTGCACCGGCACCCGCGCGCTCCTGCCCGACCTGCCCGGCCTCGCCGAGGCGCGCCCCTGGACCAGCCGCGAGGCGACCAGCGCCCACGAGGTGCCGGGGCGTCTGCTGGTGGTCGGCGGCGGCGTCGTGGCGGTGGAGATGGCGACCGCCTGGCAGTCGCTCGGCTCGCGGGTGACCGTGCTCGTCCGCGGTTCCGACGTACTGCCGCGCTGGGAGCCCTTCGCCCGTGAGCTCGTCGCGGAGGGGCTGCGGACGGCCGGCGTCGACCTGCGGACCGGGGTGTCCGTCACCGCCGTGCGACGCGACGGGGACTCGGGACCGGTGACCGCGACGCTGTCCGACGGCTCCGAACTCACCGCCGACGAGATCCTCTGCGCCACCGGCCGCGTGCCGCACACCGACGACCTCGGCCTGGAGACGGTCGGCCTGACCCCCGGTTCCTGGCTGGAGGTGGACGACACCTGCCAGGTCCGCGGCGTGGACGGCGGCTGGCTGTACTGCGCGGGCGACACCAACCACCGCGCCCTGCTCACCCACCAGGGCAAGTACCAGGCCCGCATCGCCGGCGCGGCCATCGCCGCCCGTGCCAAGGGCGAGCCGCTCGACACCGACCCCTGGGGCGCGCACGCGGCCACCGCCGACCACGAGGCCGTCCCCCAGGTGGTCTTCAGCGAGCCCGAGGCCGCCGCGGTCGGCGTCACCGCCGAGGAGGCCGAGCGCGCGGGCCGCCGCGTCAAGGTGGTCGACTACGAGATCGGCAACGTCTCGGGCGCCTACCTGCACGCCGAGGACTACCGCGGCCACGCCCGCGCCGTCGTGGACCTCGACCGGGGCCACCTGATCGGCGTCACCTTCGTCGGGCCGGGCGTGGGCGAGCTGCTGCACTCGGCCACCATCGCGGTGGCCGGCCAGGTGCCCGTGGAGCGGCTGTGGCACGCCGTCCCGTCGTTCCCGACCGTCAGCGAGATCTGGCTGCGCCTGCTGGAGGCGTACCGGGACCAGTAGACCCGCCCCCGTCCTCCGCGCGGAGGACGCTTCGCCATCGGGAAGGCGCGACCGGCCGATAGGATCGCGCCTTGCCCGTCGAGTCCAGGTCCAGGGAGTTGCAGAGGTGGGGATTTTCCGGCGCGGGCCGAAGCGCGACCAGCGGGACGCGCCTCGCGACCCCGAGTACGCCTTCTTCTCCGTGGACGAGGGCGCGCGCTTTCGCGCCCATGTGCGTGAGGCCTTCGCCGAACTCGGCCTGGAGGTCACCGTCTTCGCGGACCTGGTGACCGACAGCTCCGGCCGCAAGTTCGGCACCGGCAACCTGGCGGCGCTGTGCCACAACGACCGGCGCGGGCCGCGGGTGTGGCCGCAGCTGGCCAGGGAGCACGTCGGCGCCGTGCTGCGGACCCTCGACGGCCCGTCCCCGCTGGAGACGATGCCGCCCGAGGAGATCCGCGAGCGGCTCTACCCGCGGCTGGTCACCCCGGACATGATCGACCCCGAGACCTTCCGGTACGCCCGGATCGCCGCCCCCGGGCTGCTGGAAGTGCTCGCGCTCGACCTCCCCGAGAGCGTCATGACGCTCGCCGACCACGCGCTGGCGCCGCTGGGCGACATCCGGGAGCTGCGCGGCCGGGCGCTGCTCAACCTCCGCGACCTCCCCGTGGAGCGGCACGAGGTCGTCCGCCACGCCGATGTGCGCTTCGACGTCGTCGTCGGCGACTCCTTCTTCACCGCCGCCCGGGTCCTCGCCCTCGACGAGCTCGTCGAACGCGTCACCGGAGCGCCGCTGACCGCCGACGGCGCCCTCGTCGCCATGCCGTTCCGTCACCAGCTGGCCTTCCACGCCATCCGGGACAGCGCGGTCATCCCGGCCCTCAACGGCATGGCGGGCTTCGCGGCCGCCGGCCACGAGGAGGCGGTCGGCCCGATCAGCCCCTACGTCTACTGGTGGCGCGGCGGCGTCCTCACCCAGCTCAGCGAGAAGGACGGCGACGGGCTGCTCATCACCGTCGGCGAGGAGTTCCAGAACGTCCTGGAACGCCTGGTCCCCGACCAGGCCGGCGAGGAGCGCTGAACCCCGGGCGCCGGAACGCCCTTTCGTGCCGCCCCGGCACCTGCGGGGACGGTCACCGCGCGAGCGCGCCGGGCACACCCGCGTTCTCGGGCAGCAGGGGGTTGGCCAGCGGCACGTAGCGCGCGGCGGCGCCGTCCGCGGCCGTCCAGCGCAGCAGGAGGTTGGTCTTCGCCGGGACGTGCGGCGCGGTGAGCAGGTCCCGCACCGGGGCCGGGTCGCCGTGGCCGCGGGCCCAGTCGGCGAGGAGGTCGCGGGCCCGGGCCCACAGCACGGGGGCGAGCGCGGGGCGGCCGTCGGCGAGGGCTCCCGCGATCTCCAGCAGGTTGTTGGTGACCAGGCAGTAGACCAGCCGCTCCCAGCCGTACGCGGGGCTGACGCCGGGCGTCGGTTCGTCGCCGTGCGCGTGGCGGCGCAGCAGTTCACGGTGGCGTTCCTCGTCGAGCTTGACGCCCTCGTGGTCGCGGAAGACCGCCTGCGCGGGCAAGCCGTCGCCGTCCACGGCGATCACGACGTTCTGCAGGTGGGCCTCCAGCACCACGCCGTGCCCGAACCAGGCCGCGAGCACGGGCGGCACCACGCTCTCCAGGTAGGCCTGCCACCAGGCGAGGGCGGTGCGCTCGTCGCGGCGCGCGGCCGCCAGGGGATCGCCCTCGAAGCCGCCCTCGGCGACCGCCGCCGCCAGCAGCGGGGTGAGGCCGGGCCGGACGTGGCCGCCGAGGCCGTCGCGGACCAGGACCGCCAAGGCCTCGTACGTGTCCCGGCCGCCGAGGTCGGCGGTGCGGTGGCCGCGGTCGGAGAGGATCCCGGCGCCGGTGACGGTCCGCAGGACCTGGTCCACCGGGCCGAGCCAGCGCAGGTCGTGCCGCCACAGCCGGCGGATGTCGTTGGTGATCCGCACGTCCAGGCTGAACTTGAGGAAGAGGTCGGCGTCGGGCAGGTACACCGTGCGCAGCGACGCCGTGGGCACGGCGGGGACGGCCGTGCGGCCGAGCCGCAGCAGGCGCCCGTCGTGCAGGGCGGGCAGGTCCCCGAGGAGTTCCAGCTGCCACGGGTGCGCGGGCAGCAGCCGGTAGCCGTCGGGCACGTCGTCGTGGAGGCGGTCGACGGCGGAGGTGTCGCCCTGCCCCGCCAGCAGGTCGGCGCGCACGGCGAGCAGCGTCAGCGGGAAGGCGGTGTGCGCCTCGGGCGCGTACGGCAGCCAGCTCGCCGGGGCGCCGCCGCCGCGGGCCTTGGGCGCGGGGTGGTACCGGTGCCCCGCGACGAGGGCCTGCTCGGAGCGCAGGTACGGATCGGCGGGCGGCGGCGCGTCCTCCCGGGCCGCCAGCAGCGCGGCCAGCACGTCGCGGCTGTCGCGGATCTCCGCCGGCAGTGTGGCGTTGGCGGTGCCGGTGCGGGCCGTCAGTTCCCCGGCGGTGAGGTCGACGAGCCCGTCGAAGGCCAGGGGGTGCCAGTCGCCGTCCGCGCCGAGCAGTTCGGGGCGGGAGGGGTGGCGGCCGGGGCGCACCCGCAGGAGCCGGCCCGTCGCGGGGAGCCGCAGGACGTCCCGCCCGGCGGGTTCCGCGACTTCGCGGACGAGGCAGTTCAGCAGGGCCGTGGCGGCCAGTCCGTCGGCCCGGCGACCGGTCCCCGCCGGTGCTCCCGCTGCTCGTTCCACGGTGCGGCGTCCTCCTGCGTAGGCTAGGGACCCATCATGCACCCCGATTCGACGACCGCGACGCGGCGCCCCACGGAGGCCGCGTTCGCCACCGGGCTGACCGCCCTGCGTCCCGGCCTGGCCGATGCCTGGGCCGCCTCGTTGCCCGGAGCCCGCGCCGCCGTCCTCGGCCGCCTGTGGCGCGCCCTGCTGCTGGAGCCGCTGCCGGGCCTGACCGTCGAAGGGCCGGGGCGGGTGCGCCTGGACGACGGCCGGCCGCTGACCGGGCCGGAGCGCCTGCCGCACGATCTCGGCCTCGCACAGGAGGAGTTGGTGCTGCGCCTGGACGGTCGCCCGTTCGACCACCCGGCGGCCCTGCTGGAGGCGCTGGGACTGCCCGGCTCCGGGCCGCTGCGGGACGAGCTGGAGGACAGCGTCGCCTCGCTGGCCCTCTCACGGGCGGGCGCGCCCCGGGCCGGCGGCCCCGACGCCGCCCCGACCGGCCGGAACGGCTCGACCGGGTCGACCAGCCCGACCAGCCCGACCGGGTTGACCGGCTTCGAGCAGGGCGTGGTCGACGGGCACCCGTACCACCCCTGCTGCCGCAGCCGCCCCGGCTTCTCGCCGGCCGAACAACTGGCGTACGGCCCCGAGCACCGCCCGGTCGTGGCCCTCGACCTCGTCGCCGTACCCGCCGCCGGGGCGCTGGTGTCGGGCGACTGGCCGGACCGGCTGCGGGACGGCGACCGGCTGCTGCTGCCCGTGCACCCCTGGCAGACCCGGCACGTCCTGCCGGGCCTCTGTGTGCGCCCCCACACCACCGCGGCGATCGCCGCGCGACCGCTGATGTCCGTGCGCACCTTCGCGCCGCTCGACGGCGGACCGCACCTGAAGACGGCGCTCAGCATGCGGATGACCTCCGCGGTCCGGGACATCTCCGCCCAGTCGGTGGCGGACAGCGCCCGGCTGTCGGAGCTGCTGGACACGCTGACGCGCCGGCTGGACGGCGGCGCGCTGCGCGTGACCCGCAACCTGGCGGCGGCCTCGGCGGTGCTCGACGGCACCGCGAGCCCCGACGTGGCCGCGCTGGTACGGGAGTCCCCGGAGGCCTTCGCCGACCCCGCCGCCGGCGAGACCGTGCTGCCGGTGGCCGCGCTCATCGGGCGTCCCGCGGACGGCGGCCAGCCGCTCGTCCGCTCCCTGCTGTCCGCGGCGGCCCCCGGTCAGGACGGCGCCGCCTGGCTGACCGCGTTCGCGCGGCTCGCGCTGCCGCCGGTGCTGCGGCTGCTGTCCTGGGGCGTCGCGCTGGAGGCGCACGGCCAGAACCTGCTGGTCGTCCTGGACCGGAGGGCCCGGCCGCTGCGGCTGGTCTACCGCGACCTGGCCGACGTACGGATCAGCCCGGCCCGGCTGGCCCGCAACGGCTTCGCGACGCCGCCCCTGGGCCGCGGGCTGAGCGACGACCCGGCCGTCCTGCACGCCAAGGTGTACGGATCCCTGGTGGCCACCACCTTCGGCAGCCTGGTCTCCGCGCTCGGCGAGGCGGACCGCCCCGCCGAGGCCCGCCTGTGGGCCGCCGTCGCCGCGGAGGCGGTACGCGCCTGCGACGCCCTCCCGGACACCCCGGACACCCGCGCCGACCGCACGGCCCTGTTCGCCGCCGAACTGCCCGTCAAGGCGCTGACCTTGATGCGCCTCCAGCAGGCCGCGCATGGCGACCAGTGGGCCCGGCTCCGCAATCCCCTGCGCTGATCCGCACCGGCGGGGCGGGCCCGGATCACGCGTACCGTTCGAGAACCGCGTCCACGGAGGCCTCCAGCCGCCGCGCCGGCAGTCCCGGCGTCAGATCGGTCCGCCCGAGCTCCCGCCACGGCACCGCGACCTTCTCGGCGTCGGGCGCGAAGGCCGGCGCGTCCAGCAGCCGCCAGTACAGGTGCGCGGCGCCGTCCGCGAGCGGCCTGCCGCCCGCCGCGGCGTAGGCCATGCCCTCCTGCGGGCCGTGCAGCAGCGCGAGCGCGGTCGCGCAGTGCGCCACGTCCAGGTCGGCCGGCCCCCAGGACGTCTCCACCCAGTCCACGACGCCGCTGACGGCGCCGTCCGCGAAGAGCACGTTCCCCGGGTGGCAGTCCCGGTGCAGGAAGCACCCCTGGTACGGAGGGGGTGCGCGGCGGATCGCCGCCACGGCCCGCTCCCACACCCGCGGCACCGGCGTCCCCTCCGGGACGCCCACCCGCTCCGGGGAGGTCCACGCCTGGTAGGGGCGCGGCCGGCCGGACTCCGGCGGTCGTACGGCATGGACGGCCGCCAGTTGGCGTGCCAGCAGGTCCGCACGCCGCGCCGCGCCGCGCCGCGCTCGTCCAGGCACACGGTGCCCGGCCGCCGGGTCATCAGCAGCGAGGGGGCGTCGCAGTGCCGCGCCGTCGGGTCCACGGCCACCAGCCGGGCCGCCGGCACGCCTCCTCCCCGCGAGCAGCGTCAGCACGGCCGCCTCGCGGTCCAGCAGCCCTTCGGCGTGGCGTCGGTAGAAGGGCGTGACGAACGACCGCAGCACCAGGTGCCGTTCGGCCGTCGTGCGCAGCAGACGCATCTGCGAGGTCCAGCCCCCGCGCAGCCGCTCGGCGGCCACCACCCGCTCGCCGCCGGCCAGTTGCCCGTCCACCCGGCTCCGGGTCGCCGCCCGTTCCCCGCTGAAGGCCATCAGCCGGCCACGATCCCCGCCGCACGCGCCGCCGCCAGCCACTGGGGGAACTCGGCCACCAGCGCCTCGTACAACGTCCCCTCCGGCACGGCACCCGGCTCCGAACCCGCGGCCCAGAAACCGGCGTTGTCCACCGGACGCCTGGCCGGCACGGGCAGTTCGTCGAGCTTGCGCAGGAAGTCGAACTCCTTGCTCGCCGGCTCCCCGAAGCCCACGAACTGCCAGAACAGCGGCAACCGCGCCGCTTCGCACAGCACGCGCTCGGCCGCGGTCCGCGACGACGGGCCCCCGTCCGTCTGGAACACCACCAGCGCGGGCTGCCGCGCGCCCGACGCCTCGTAGTGGTCGACCACGGCCCGCATGGCCAGGTGGTAGTTGGTGCGCCCCATGTGGCCGTAGCCCTCGTGCAGCGCGTTCACCCGGCCCGTGTAGTCCTCGAGCCCGATTTCCGCGATTCCGTCGACCTCCGTGGAGAAGAAGACGACGGGCACGACCCCGTCGTCGTCCAGGTTCGCCGCCAGCCCCAGCACCTGTTCGGCCAGCCGCTGCACCGTCCCCTCCCGGTAGTGCCGCCGCATGCTCCCGGACCGGTCCAGCACCAGGTAGACCGCCGCCCGCTCCCCCGCGACCCCGGCCTTCTCCAGCGACACCCGCGCGCCCTTGAAGAGCCCCACCAGCCCCGGTGCCGCGGCCTCCACCTTCTCCAGCCCGATGCCCATCCCCGCGCCCCTTCCGCCCGGCGGCGACCCACCCGGGCCGCCCCGCCATGTCCACAGTAGGCAACACGGCGCCGGGCACGGCACCCTCGCCCGGGCCGGAACGGGACGCGCTCGTCGGGCCGGAGCGCCGGGTCCCGGCACCCGCGGACGTGGACGCGGACGCGGACGCGGACGTGGGCGCCACCTCGGCAGCGGGAACCTACTACCTGCGCTCCCTCAAGTAGGCGGCGGGCGTGGCCCCGTAGGCGGATTTGAAGTGCCGGATGAAGTGACTGGCGTCCGAGAAGTGCCAGCGTGCCGCGATCTCGGACATCCCGGCCGCGCTGCCCAGGGTCATGAGTTCGTCGTGCGCCTTCTGCAGGCGCCGCCGCCGGGCGAAAGCCATGACCGAGTCGTCGGACGCGGAAAAGCAGCGGTGCAGCGTGCGCAGGGACACCCCGACGCTCTTGGCGACCATCGGCGGGGACAGGTCGCCGCTTTCGAGGTTCTCCTCGATGACGTTCTTGGCGGCCGCGACCACGGCCCGGGGATGATCGCTCAGCGCCGAACCGGGGCGCTCCGAGATGATGTGCGAGAACAGCGTCGCGCAGGCGTCCCGGGCCATGGTCCGCGCGGAGGCCGACCCCTCCAGTTCGCTGCTGCTCTTCTTGATCACTTCCAGGAAATTGACGAAGAAACGGACTTCGGGGACGTCGACATCCGATATGTGGGCCCGTCCCAGGGTTCTGCCCGACCCGATGTGCGGCAGCACGAGATGTCGCGGGATGGAAATCACGTGCGCGGTCGTCGCCGGCGCACAGGAGAACTCCCAGGATGCCTTCGTGTCACGGACGCATATCTGCCCGGGTTTGACGGAGTGCTTTTCCTTGCCCTCCAGGAACTCGATCCAGCCCGAGGTCACCAGGTCGGCGACGATCGGATCCTGGTCGAGATGGTTCCCGGACACCCCGGTCAGCGTGTCGCAGTACACCTCCGCGGACAGCAGTCCGTCGATGAGATGACCGTTCGCGACGAAGCGAAAACCGCGGGGAACGGCGAAGTCCGGCACGGCGAGGCGGATGAGATGGGAGAACGGACCGCGCTCCCAGTTCATGAAGTGCCGCTCGGAGACCCGCGCCTCCTCGGCGGTCAGGACCATGTCGGCCCGGTAGTGGACCGCACCCTCGGGACTCTGCGCGGAGATCACCGTGCCCGCCCGCCGGTGCCGGTCCATCCGGAGCGCTCCCGCCGCGCGCGCATCGCCGGCGCCGGGGCGACGGCGTGCCCGGACGTTCGCGACAAGGTTGTCACCCTTGCGCGGGCCATGCGTGACTCAGTCATCGAACGTGAATGCAATTCCTTGATCCATTGCGGTCGGCTGCCGGATTCGAGACCTCTCCCCGCAGGGGAACCGACACATCAAGCGGGCGTCATTGCCCGTGAGGCCGCTCGCCACCGGATTGTCCCCGCGGCGAGACACGGCACGCACGACGCACCGCGGCCGAGTCGAAGGCTGCTCGTCCGCATTATTGCCGACCATCCGCCTCACAAAATAGTACGGCCGTGCCAGAGTTCCGTTCCCGGCGGACGAGGAGGGCACCCGCATCCCATGAATGCCGCCCGGACAGTGCCCGCCGATCCGCTCGTCCGGACATCCGGCCCGACAACCGGCCGAATAGAATATCCGCGCCCGGGAATGGAATACGCACGCCAATCCGGGCGAATCATGTCCCTTATGCCTGATACTTTGTCAGCTTCCTTTCCTGCCCGCCCTGTTCGGTCTCCGCGCCGCGTGAAAACAGGTTTATGATCTGCTCCGTCATCGGCCCCGCGTCGCATCGACCGCCGTTTGACGCAGAAGCCGTGGAAGACGGAGAAGAGGACAGCGCGCGCCATGAACCAGCCAGGTGTGTCGATCCATCAGTTGCGCGTCGTCATGGCCGTGCTCAGCCTCGCGTTGTTCGTCCAGACGGCGTTCTGGCTCCTGTACGACCTCGTCGTGCGCGGCCTGCCGGGCGCGTGGACGATGTGGACGACCGGGTACGTCCCCGGCCTGTCGGCGACGTCCTCCCTCGACCTGGGCCTGGCGGCACTGCAACTCGCCGCCGCGGCGGGTGCGTTCCTGGGGACCCGGGGCGCCGGCGGGCTCCTGGTGACGGCCTGTGCCGTGACACTCGGCTTCCGTCTGCCCGCGGTCTGGTACTTCCTGCTCGACTCGCCCGCCGACCCGTGGTTCGGCCCGCTCACGGGCCCCTCGGTGAACGCCGTCGGCGGCAGCGCCCTCCTCGCCGTGGTGGTCGCCCTCGTCCTCGGCGCACTCCTGCTCCTGGCCCGGCACATGGAGTACGAGGCCGCCGCCGCGGACGCGGCATCCGGCGGCGGGATCCGCCCCGTGAAGGTCACGGCGGCCACTTCGGGGCTGTTGCTGGCGGTGCTCAACATCTTCTACATCGGCCGGAACACGGTGACGGCCTTCCAGGTGGGCCCCGGCGTGCTCGGCGACCTGCTCGTCGGCAGGGGCACCGGGCGCGCGGTCCTCGGTGTGTCCGCCCCGTACCAGTGGGCCTGCCTGACCGTGCTGTGCGGGGCCGGCATGCTGCTGGCCGCCAGGCGCCGCCCGGTCGCGACGGGATTCTCCAGCGGGCTGTCGCTGTTCATGATGCCGTCGGCGTTCACCGATCTGTGGGCGTACACGGCCGCCACGATGTCGCCGACCCTCGTGGACACGTCCCAGCACCTGCTGGAGTTCGTCGGCTCCGCTGCCGTCGTGGCCCTCACCATCGGGGACGTCCGCCGGGAACGGCGGCCGGACCGCCCCGCCGTGCAGGCGCCCGAGGTACCCGAGACGGAGGCGCCGGAGACGCCCGAAGCCGGCAGCCCCGCACGGCGTGAGGTCGAGTCCGAGCCCGCCGAGGCCTGAGCCCGGGGCCCACGGCCCGCGCGGCGTCAGTCGGTCGGTCCGGTCAGCCGGAGCCCGTCCACCGCGTGCTCGAAGACCGCCCGGCGCGAGGCCAACTGGTCGGCCGGGGCGGAGAGGTAGACCGTGAACTCCTGCTCTCCGGGCTGCCCGAATCCGAGGTCGATCGCGCGGAACGGACGTACCTTGCCCCGGAAGGTGAACTCCCATATGGCGGCGGGCCGTCCGCGCCATTGCGTGCTCTGCATGCGCAGCTGCTCGTAGCCGTCCAGGTTCGGGACCGTCTGCGCCTCCAAGTCCTTGAAGTGCTGCAGGGGGCTGGGCCCCGCGAAGTCCAGCGTGCCGATGCGCAGTCCGACCAGCCCCGTCGGGTCGACGTACACGAACTGCCGGCCCGCATCGCTCACCTGCCGCGTCCAGCCGTCCGGCACGGGGATGGCGAAGCCGCGGTCCGGCTCCTCGGCCAGGTGGTAGCCGTCCGGGACGGGAGGCGGGCTGTACGAGGGGGACGGCGAGGCGGCCGCGGAGGTGGACGGCGTGCTCGGCGGCACCGACGGTGACGGCGAAGACGACAACGGGGACGGCGACGACGGTCCGGGCGAGCCGGCGCCGGCGTCACCGACACCGCCGAAGTGCGGGGCGGCGTAGAACCCGCCCCCGGCGAGAGCCGCCACCAGGACGCCACCGGCGGCCCACAGCGGCGCCCGGCGGCCGCGAGCGCGCGGCACGAGGACCGGGGCGGTCAGCGGCTGCGGGTGTCCCAGGGCTTCGCGGGGCACGCCGGCCGTGGCCGACTCGGCGGCCACCGCCCGCAGCATCCGCTCCGCCTCCACCGCCGACAACCGCCGCCCCGGCTCACGCACCAGCAACCCCGCGATCACCGGACCCAGCCCACCCGCACGACCCGCCACCGGCACCTCATCCGTGGCAATCGCATACGCCGTCTCGATCGCCGTGTCCCGACGAAACGGCGAACGCCCCTCCACCGCCTGGAACAACGTCGCCCCCAACGCCCACAGATCCGCCTCAGGACCCGGCACACCACCCGTCAACCGCTCCGGCGCCAGAAAATCAATCGACCCGATCAACTCCCCCGTACGCGTCAACGTCGACGTCCCCGACGCCTGAGCGATACCGAAATCCGTCAACACCACCCGACCGGTCTCCGACAACAGGACATTGCCGGGCTTGACATCCCGGTGCAGCACCCCCGCCGCATGCGCCGCACGCAACGCCCCGATCATCCCCCGCCCGATCCGCGCCGCCTCCTCAGGCCCGACCGGCCCCCGCTCCTTCAGCAGATCACCCAACGTCGTCGCCGGAACGAACTCCATCACGATCGACGGCAGCCCCTCGTCCTCCACCACGTCATGCACCACCACGACATTGGGATGACTGATCCGCGCCGCACTGCGCGCCTCACGCCGCGTCCGCTCGAACAACGTCTCCACCTCGTCGTCCTGCAGATGCGGCTGCGGCGGATGCAACTTCTTCACCGCCACCGAACGCCCGAGCAACTCGTCCTCGGCCCGCCACACGGTGCCCATCCCGCCACGGCCTATCCGCTCGACAAGCCGGTACCGCCCAGCCACCAAGCGTCCGAGGTCCGACATCGCGCGATACTCCTTGATTCTCCGTTGACGGATCTCGTGGGTTGACGGGCCGTCACGACAGTGCGGTGACCCGCGCCTCCGTACGGCCTCCGCCGGAGCGCAGGACGATGTCGTAGAGGTAGGTGTCGCCGTCGCGGGGGCCCAGGGCGGCCCGCGCCCCGGGGGGCAGGAGGCGGGAGACGGTCTCGTGCCGTACGCCCGGTGCCGAGCCGCTGATCCCGACCAGCCGCAGGTCGGTGCGCCCGGTGTTCTGGAGCGTCACGGTGCGGGTCCGCGGACACGGGGCGGTGCGGGTGCCCGCCGGGCACAGGAAGCGCACGTCGCCGAAGCTCGCCAGGCCGCAGGAGACGTCGGTGGCGTAGCCGATGTCCGACGAGCAGACGGCGCCGACCCGCAGATCGCTCGGGAGCGTGGCACCGTCGTCCCCGGACCGGTGCGCGGCGCCGCTCCGCGGCTGCGCGAGGACGAATACGCCGAGAACCGCCGTGGCGAACACGGCGGACACGAGTGCATTCCGCACGGGTTGCTCCAGGGTTCGCGGGCCGTGAAAGAATCCGCGCATTGTGCCCCTGGCCGGAGTCGGGACAGCCTTTCTCACGAGGAAGACGGCTTTCACCGGAGAACGGCACGTACCTTCAGGAGCGGCACACATCTTCCGTCCCGTGAAACACAGGCTCCGGACCCGCCTGTGAAATCACCGCACATCAGTGGCTCCTTGACGCTGCCGGTCCGGATACGGCCCCATGCCCAGGCCGCGGGACGAACCGGCCCCCACGTTCGGGGAATTGACGACAACCCGCTCGAGGTTAGCCGTCCCCGTCCGCCCGCCATAGAATCGGGGCGCCATTTTCCCGCGCCGTCGCGCACCGGAAGCGGCATGCTTGATCCATGGCCGGGCGGGCCATCCGTTCGCGCCGTCCGTCCGGGCGGACGGAAACCCCGAAAGGGCCCCGCCCGTTCGCGAATCGGAGCTCGGCGAACCGGGAATCCCCGCCGGGGAAAAGGATCGTGCGGCCGGGGGTGCCGCCCCGCCCACCGCAGGAGATCGCCTCCCTCACGGCCGGTCGAAGGTGGCGGGCACCGGCAGCAAGGACCATCGTGACAGGGGCCAGGCGACGACGAAGGCCCGGCCGATCACGTCGTCGACGGGCACGAAACCGCCGCCCGGTTCCTCGACATGGGCGCGGGAGTCCCTGGAGCTGTCGCGGTGGTCGCCCATGACCCACAGGTGGTCCTTCGGGACCTTGACCGTGCCGACCGGGAGGTCGTCGCAGGGTGTGGCGCCGGGGTAGACGTAGGGCTCGTTCAGGGGCCTGCCGTTGACCTCGACGGGTTCGCCGCGTTCGCACGTCACGGTGTCGCCGCCGACCGCGATCACACGCTTGATCAGGTCCTGCTCGTCGGCCGAGGGCATCAGGCCGACGAAGGCCAGGGCCTTGCTGATCACGTTCGGCGAGGCACCGCCGTCCTGTGCGGGCTGGTCGTCCAGCCAGCCGCCGGGATCCCGGAAGACCACGACCTCGCCGCGCTGCGGTTCCGCGCCGAACCACGGGGTGAACTTGTCCACCAGGACCCGGTCGCCGACCTGGAGGGTGTTCTGCATCGAACCCGAGGGGATGGAGAAGGCCTGGACGAAGAACGTCTTGATGCCCAGGGCCACGACCAGCGCCACCACGATCAGGATCGGCAGCTCCTGCCACCAGGGCCACTGCTTGCCCACCTTGCGGACCTTGCGGGGCCGCTCGGGTCGCGCTCCCGCCAGGGCGGTGCCACCGGTCCCCGCGGTGCCGGTGCGGTCGTCGTCCCCGACGGTCATGGGTGCTCCTTCGTGGTGCCTGCGCGCGTTGCGGTACCCGTGGCACGCGTCGTGCGTTCCTGAACAGCGGTGAACCCGCCGTGCGACGCTCAGTCTGCCGCCAGGAGGTGGGCGGGGGCGATGCGGGAGTGGGCCCGGATGGGGAAGGCGAGGGCGGCGCTGACGAGGGCGACGGCGGCGAGGGTGGCCAGGAGGGCTGCGCCGCCGACCGTGAGCAGGTGTCCTTGCAGTACCCCGCTGCCGATCGCCAGGACGGCGGCGAGTCCCGCGAGGGCTCCGGTGAGGCCGCCCAGGAGAGCGAGGAGGATGCCTTCGTGGACGGTGAGGCGGGCGAGTTCGCGGGTGGTCCATCCGGTGGCGCGCAGGACGGCGAGGTCGGCGGCGCGCTCGCGTTGGGACAGGACCAGCACGTCGACGGCGCCCGCCGCGCCGAGCAGCAGGGACAGGGCGACGCTGAGGTAGTCGGCGGTGCGCGCCTGGGCGACGACGGCGTTGCCGAGCAGGGAGCCGGCGACTTCGCCGCGGAAGGCGAGGGTCAGGGCGAGCAGCACGGTGAAGGCCGCGACGCCGAGGGCGAGTCCGGCGGCGCCGAGCAGGGTACGGCCGGGGACGCGGAGCAGATTGCGTGCGGCGAGGCCGAGGACGCTGCGGACGGGTGCGGCCCGGCCGCCTGTGGTGACGGGGGGCCGGATGGCGTCGATGGGTCGCAGACGGGTGGCCCGCCAGGCGGGGACGGCACCGGCGGTGAGGGCGAGCAGCAGGGCGACGGGCAGGACGAGGGCGGCTTTCGCGGCCGCGTCGGACAGGCCGAGCAGCGAGCCCAGGAGGTACGCGAGCAGCGCGCCTGCGGTGCCCGCGGCGAGGCCGATGACCGCCAGTTCACCGAGGACGAGGCGGAGGATGTCCCGTGATGTCCAGCCCACGCAGCGCAGGGTGCCGATCTCGGTGCGGCGGGAGCGCACCGAGGCGAGCGCGGCCTGCGCGAGGAACAGTCCGCACACCACCAGCACCAGGACGAAGAGCACCGCGCTCTTGGCGTCGACGGCCTTCAGAATGCGCAGGGCCACGCCCTTGGCGGTCCAGTACTCGCGGACGTTCACGCCCGACAGCGCGATGGTCTGCGGCGCCGGGGAACTGCCGATGGTGATGTCGACCTGCAGCCCGGGGTACGCGGTGCGGATCCGCCCGGCCACCGCGTTGACGCGGGCCTGGGAGGCGGCGTCGACGCCGGTGACGCCGGCCACCCGGATACGGATAGCGCTGACGGGTGCCTTGTCCTGCAACGACGGCAGCCGGCGGCTCTTGGTGAGCACGGAGATCGAGTCGATCGTGGTGAGCATGGTGGGCGGCGCGGCGAGGTAGCCGCCGAGGTTCCGGTCGGGAGCCAGGGGCCGGTCGTGCAGGGCGGCCCGTGCGGCCGCGTCGGCGCCGGTGACCTGCGGGGAACGGTAGGTCTCCAACGGCACCTGCGTCAGCGAGGAGAAGCCGGGCAACTTGGTGGCGTCGTAACGCCCGACGGGGGTGAGATAGGGGATCGGGGTCCGCCCGGAGTCCTGGTGGCCGCAGGTCTGCGTGCCCCAGCAGGCGGTGCCCGGGTGGCTGGTGACCTTGCGGAACTGGATCCCGGTGTTCTCCTCGGGCACCATCTCGATGAACTGCCCGTCCGAGTTGGTCCGCCAGAGCTCGGGCGACTGGTCCGCGCGGGCGCGTGGGGCCAGGCCGTGGTCGGTGCGGTCGTAATCGACGGGGCCGACCGTCCAGTAACTGTCCGAGCGAATCTGGTCGGTGCTGTCCGGGAATGCCTCGGCGAGGTCGGCGCTGATGTGTCCGACGGGCGTTCCGCGCAGGCCGTTGACGAAGTCGTGGGCGGCGGTGCTGCCGAGCTTCTCGGGCAGAGCCAGGGGGTTGCCGGTGTCCAGCCGCTCAACGGTGGCGTGCACGGTACCAGCGGTGAGCGACCGGTCGTTGAGCACGACCGGGACCTTCCAGTACGGCTTGTCCGACCAGCCCTCCTTTCGGTTCCAGACGGGCTTGTCCCGGTCGGTGAGCATCCGGCCCTGGGTGATCGCCCGGCCCAGCCCCACCAGTTGGTTCTCGGCGGTGGGGTCCACCGCCGACAGCAGCACCGGGTAGGTGACCGGGAACTCGGCCGTCGCCTTGTCGTGGCCCGACCGGCACGTCAGCCACGCGTTCATGTCGGGGTCGAACGGCGACTCCTCGCGGCGGTCCTCCCGGATGAAATTGGGCTGCAGCGGCTCGTAGCCCCCGTCGTCGGCATGCTGAATGTGCAGGTCGGTCTTGTTGGAGTTGTAGTACCAGCAGACGTAGTAGGTCTTGGTGCCCACATGCTCCTGCACCATCCCGGGGAACAGGGCGTCGGGCAGCTTGGTGGGCGGTCGGATGGGGTTGCGGGTCAGGTAGACGTACTGGTCGGCGGCTCGATACGTGCCCAGTCCCGCGGTCAGGGTCGGTTTGATCCGCAGTATCTGGGCGGGTGCCTTGCTGTCCAGGAAGTCGGACACATCGATCTTCATGGTGCCCTGCACCATGAGGTAGCCCAGGTTGGCGACCGGTGCGGCGATCTGCACCCCGGGCATGTCCTTGATCGCGCCGTACTGGCCGAGCGTGATGCCGCCGAAGATCCCGGACAGGAAGTTGGCCTCGACCAGGCCGTCGGCCCGCTCGATGGCGGTCTGGCTGCCGCGGGGGCGGACGAGGACGTCGTAGGCGGAGCGGGCGTTCTTCCGGACGGTGTCGGTGGTGCGGGCCTGACTTGTCGTCACCGTCGAGGTGAGCAGGGTGAAGCTGGTGGCAGCCACCAGGATGCCGGCGGCCAGCGCCAGCGCGCGGCCCCGGTGCCTGCTCAGCTGGGAGAGGATCATGGCTATCACGGACGCAGGCCCCCGAGCCGGTCGAGGACGTCGTCGGCCGGCGTCACCTGCTCGTCGGAGGTGATCCGGCCGTCCTGCAGCCTCACGATCCGGTCGCAGTTCGCGGCGACCTCGGCGTCGTGGGTGGCGATCAGCATCGTCGTGCCGTACTGCTCGCTCAGTGACAGCAGCAGGTCGATGATCTCCCGCCCGGTGGAACTGTCGAGGTTGCCGGTCGGCTCGTCCGCGAGCAGCAGCCCCGGGCGGTTGATCAACGCCCGGGCGACCGCGACGCGTTGCTGCTGTCCCCCGGAGAGCTGCGAGGGCAGCGCGTCGGCGCGTTGCGCCAGGCCGACGGCGTCCAGGAGTTCCATGGCGCGCTCCCGCCGGTCGAAGTCGACCCGGCGGGGCAGTACCGGCACCAGGACGTTGTCCAGCGCCGTCAGCGCGGGCAGCAGGTGGAAGCGCTGGAAGACGAACCCGATCCGGCGGCGGTGCGCGTCCAGCCGGGCCGGCGTCAGCTCGACACCGTCGACCTCCACCGTGCCGGAGTCCGGCCGGTCCATACCGCCGATCACGTGCAGAACGGTGGACTTGCCCGCACCTGACGGGCCGGTCAGCGCCACCGACACACCCTCGTCGATGACCAGGTCGACGCCCTCCAGCGCGGTGATCCCCGGATACCGGCGGGTCACCCCCCGCAAGGTCACACCCATGAACCCCTCCCACCCTCCCGCAGCGCTGCATTGCCGCAATGCAGCGGTACATTGTCACAATCCACAGGGGGTGTAAAATGCCACTGCACCACGCGGTGCTCGCGTTGCTGTCCGAAGGCCCGAGCCACGGCTACGAACTCAAAGGACGCTTCGAGCAGGCCATCGGCCCCCAGTGGGGCGGCCTCAATATCGGCCACCTGTACCAGATCCTGGACCGCCTGGTCCGCGACGGCTACGTCACCAGGTCCCAAGTCGCCCAGTCCGACCGCCCCGACAAGACCCGCTACCACCTCACCCCCACCGGGCAGGGTGAGTTGCGGACCTGGGCGACGACCGCCTGGACGCGCACGGGCGGCTTCCGCGACGAACTCTTCCTCAAACTCTTCGGCGCGGCCTCCGTGGGCCCCGAGGCGCTGGACGCCCTCGTCGCGGCCCAGCGGCAGACCTATCTGTCCGAACTCGCCGGCCTCACACGCCAACGCCGCAACCACGCGGACGACCCCCTGGTGGCCCTGCTCATCGACGCCGCCATCGCCCACACCAAAGCCGACCTCGAACTGATCGACAACGCCGTCGGCCGCCTCGCCGCGCTGGCCGACGCCCGGCCGGGCGTTCGTGCCGTCACAGCACCGCTGGTGGACACCGTGGCAGAAGAGGGTCACAACCCCTCCATGTCCGCCTGAGTTTCTCCGCCGTCCGTGGCCGGCGTGTGCGCGGAACGGGACTCCGACGCCTGTCAGATGCCGGGGGTCAATTCCTGTTCGGCCCAGACGATCTTCCCCTCGCCCATGGTGTAACGGGTTCCGCGGCGCTGGGAGAGCCGGTTCACGAGGAGCAGCCCGCGGCCGTTCTCGTCGGTGACGCGGGCGTGGCGCAGGCGCGGAAGAGTGTTACTCCTGTCGGAGACCTCACAGGTCACGAACGCGTCGCGAATGAGGCGGAGGCCGATCGGCCCTTTGCCGTGCCGTACGGCGTTGGTGACCAGTTCGCTCACGATGAGTTCGGTCGACGTCACCAGATGTTCCAGCCCCCATCTCGCCAGTTGCCGTGCGGACAGGAATCGGGCCTTGCTGACGGCGGCCGGGTCGGGAGGCAGGTCCCAGGAGGCGACCTGGCAGGAGCCGAGTCCGTGGGTCCGGGCCATGAGCAACGTGATGTCGTCGGCCGGCGGGTGCGCCGACAGGGCCTCGACGACGGCGGAGCACCGGTCGTCCAGCGGGAGGTCGTGCTGGGCCAGGACAGCGCGGAGACGGTCGGTCCCGGCGTCGAGGTCCTGGGTTCGCGATTCGACCAGGCCGTCGGTGTACAGGGCGAGGACGCTGCCTTCCGGCACCTCCAGCTCGACGGCCTCGAATGAGGACAGCCCTACGCCGAGTGGGGTTCCGGGCGGGAGGTCGGGAAAGGTGATGCGGCCCTGCGGCTCGATGATCGCGGGCGGTGGGTGACCGGCCCGTGCCATGGTGCATCGTCTCGTCACCGGGTCGTAGATGACGTACAGGCAGGTGGCCCACAGGACTTGGGTCGCCAGTTCCTGGACGCCGTCCTCCCGGGTGAGACGGATGATCAGATCGTCGAGGTGGGTGAGCAGGTCGTCGGGGGGCAGATCCAGGTCGGCGAGGGCCCGTACGGCGGTGCGCAGTCTGCCCATCGTCGCGGCGGCTTCGATACCGTGCCCGACCACGTCGCCCACGACCAGTGCCACCCGGGCCCCCGACAGCGGGATCACGTCGAACCAGTCTCCGCCGACCCCCGCGTCGATGTCGGCCGGCAGGTAGCGCGAAGCCACGTCGACGGCGGATCCGCCGGTCAGATGGTGAGGGAGCAGGTTGCGCTGCAGGGCCAGCGCTATGGCACGTTCACGCGTGTACCGGTTGGCGTTCCTCAGGCCGACCGCGGCCCGCGCGACGAGTTCCTCCGCGAGGAGCAGGTCGCCGTCCTCGAACGGCGTCGGATTCCTCGAACGAGCGAAGGCCGCCACGCCCAGCGCCTCGCCGCGGGCGTGGATCGGCACGACCATGAAGGCGTGGATCCCGTACTTGCGGATCTTCTCGGCCCAGGCCATGCCCCGGTGGGGACGGCTGTCCGGCGGCAGCCTCAGGACCGTCCTGGACGGTCTGCCCGAGGACAGCACGAAGGCGTAGGTCGAGGTCGGCGGGACGGAGATCTCCTCCCCGGGCGCCCAGATCGCCTCCGGGGCCCCCTGGTTGACCGACGCCAGTCCGGCGCGGCGGAACGGGGGGATCGGGCTGTCCGCCGGCGCCGGGTAGAGCAGGGCGTCCTGACCCAGCCGGACCGGGTCGGCCAGGTCGACGATCGCGAAGTCCGCCAGGAGCGGCACCGCGATGTCGGCCAGTTCCTGCCCCGTCCGCGCGACGTCCAAGGTGGTGCCGACGCGGGCGGCGGCACCGTCGACGATCGCCAGGCGCTCCCGGGCCCGGTCCCTGTCGGCGATGCTCACCCACATGGCGCACAGAGCCGGCGGGCTGCCGTCGGGGCCGTCGAGGCGGAAGTACGAGGCCTCGAAGGGGCCGTACGCGCCGACCGACGAGAGCCATTCGGGATATTCGAGGTCGATGGCCGAGGTCCCGCTCCGCAGGACGTGCCGCATCGCCGTCTCCAGTGCGTCGGACTCCGTGCTGGGCCGTATGTCCGACAGGCGCCGGCCGAGCCGCGTCGCGGAGGGAATGCCGTCGACGAGCTCCGCGGTGCCGCTCACCCAGGTACAGCGGAGCTCGGCGTCGCGGATGCAGATCGCGACCGGTGCGCCGCCCAGGAGGGAGGACGGCCTCAGGCCCCTTGCCGCCGACGAGAGCACGGCGTCCGCCCGGGTCACCGTGACGAGCCAGCGGACGGCTCCATCGGGCCCGGACAGCCGGGAGAGCCGCAGCCCCACTTCGAGGGTGTGCCCGTCCATGTGGCGGAGCGCGACGGGGCCGGACCAGACGTCCGGGCCGGGGGAGCGCTGCACACGGGCGGATGCCGTCGTCCAGTCCGCGGCCGATGCCAGCATGCTTGCGGCCGGACGCCGCATCGCCTGCACCGGCGAGTAGCCGACCAGCCGCCGGGCCGGCTCGGTCCACCCGAACACCGCCCCTTCCTCGTCGATCACCGCCATCGGGGTGCAGACCACCTCGGAGACTTCCAGCAGTGTGGGGGGACGGTGTCCTTCGTTTGTGGTCATCGGAGAGGTCTCTCCTGACTGGGCATGTGCCTCAAAGGAGCCGTCGACGTGGGCCGCGCCGGGCAGCCCCTCCTTCCGTGCCGACGGCCTCGGACTCGGCCTTCGACCGCCTCGAGGTCCGAACGGTGAACGCTCCGTGCCAGTGTCCCCGCCTTCCGCGCCGCGCAGATCGGGATTTACCCGCAGATTCCGGCCGCCCCTGCGAGGCCGCCCCACGGCCCGGTTGCGGGTTTGCCGCAGAAGCGGCACGTGGGCCGGCACACCCTCGGCGGACGCGGGGGCCCACCCGCACGCCCTCCCGCACGGCCCCGCACGGGCTCGCGGCCCGGACCGCGTGACGCGGTCCGGGCGATCCACGGTGCAGCGGATGGCTTGATTCCGCCTCCGCGTGAACGGCACGAAAGGGGTGAAGAGGGGCGGAGTTCCCTCTACCAATTACCAATCAATCGTTAGATGGTCACGACATGAACACAACTCGCATAAAGTAGTTGCGGTAGTAGTACATATTTTGACAAGCTAAGGATGCTGCCGGACGGGCGGGGGCGGTGTGGGGACACCGTGCCGGTCGGCGGTTCAGGGGCTGGGAGGGGATTCCAAGTACCGGCGAGGTGTGCGTTTTGGCATGCCCTGACGGGCGCAGACACGCCTTTTCGGCTCGACATGCGTCATGTTCCGCGCGCGGTAATAACGTTGAGAAGGCCATTTAACGCAATGTCACATGCTGTTGTCGGCGGGCTGCCCGCCCACTCTTGGCGCACGACGAAGTCGGCGCGGCGAACCGCCGCGCAGGGGCGGGGAATTCCAATTTTCCGGAAGTCTTCCTTCCCGTCGGCGGCCTGTAACCCGGCCGTCTCCTTCACGCCAGGCGGATCGCCGGCGGGCTCCGGGGCGCGCCACCTGGGGGAGCCGGCATGAGTTCGCTGCAGCCCGCGTCGACGAGTGGGCACCACCGCGCGCAGCCGGTCGGCAGACGGCGCGCCGCCAAGGCGGGCGCGGCGCCGCTCGGACTCCTGCCGCAGCCGCCCACGGCCCTGGAGAAGTACGCGTTCGCCAGGCGCAACCTGTGGGTGCTGACCGTCAGCTCCGTGATCAGCTTCTGCTGCCTGGGCTACAGCCAGTACAAGCTGGCCCAGTCCAACCCGCTGCTGTGGCTCTACGCGCCCCCGCTGCTGTTCACCGTGGTCTACTACCTGATCTCGTTGCGGGTGAACGGGTTCTCCCGGGGCTTCGATCTCAAGCGCCACAAGCAGCTGGTCCGCGACTGGCGGCCGGAGGTCTACCCGTCCGTCGACGTGTTCCTGCCGGTGTGCGGCGAGCCCATCGAGGTGCTGCACAACACCTGGACGCATGTCCGGGCGCTGGCCGACCGCTACCCGGGTGTGTGTGTCCCGTTCGTGCTCGACGACGGCGCCAGCCCGGAGCTGGAGGCCATGGCCGCCGACTTCGGATTCCGGTACGGCACCCGCCCGAATCGCGGCTGGTTCAAGAAGGCCGGCAACCTGCACTTCGGCTTCGGGCAGTCCGACGGCAAGTACATCCTGATCCTCGACGCCGACTTCACCCCGCGCTCCGATCTCCTGGAGGAGATGCTCCCGTACATGGAGACGGACGAGCGGATCGGCATCGTCCAGTCGCCGCAGTTCTTCCGGGTGCTCGACTCGCAGAACTGGATCGAGCGGGGCGCGGGCGCGGTGCAGGAGCTGTTCTACCGCTCGGTCCAGGTCTCCCGGCAGAGCAGCGACGGCGCGATCTGCGTCGGCAGCTGCGCCATCTACCGGCGTGCGGCCCTGGAGACCAACGGCGGCACGACGCTCATCGAGCACTCCGAGGACGTGCACACCGGCTTCGACCTGCGCGGTCTGGGCTGGGACCTGCGCTACATCCCGATCGCACTGTCGACCGGGGTGTGCCCGGACAACGCCGGAGCCTTCTTCAACCAGCAGTACCGCTGGTGCTCCGGCTCGATGAGCCTGCTGGGCAGCAAGAAGTTCTGGGACGCCAGGGTCAAGTTCTCCAGCCGGCTCTGCTACCTGTCGGGCTTCTTCTACTACATCCACACCGCGTTGTTCACCTTCGCGGCACCGATCATCCCGATCGTGCTGCTGCTGACCCTGCCGGACAAGCTCGAGGTGGACAACCTGCTCATGGTGCTGCCGAGCATCATCTACACCACCGTCATCTTCCCCATCTGGCACAAGTCCCCCTACCGCCTCGAAGCGTGGTCGGCCCGGCTGATGTACGGCTGGGCGCACTTCTTCGCGATCTGGGACATCCTGCGCAAGCAGCGGATGGGCTGGCAGCCCACCGGTTCCTCGGGGGCGAAGAAGAACAAGACCCGCCGGTTCTGGCTCGGCCTCCGTATCTGGAGCGGCGGCACCGCGGTGATCTGGGTGGGCGCCGCGGTCTGGCGGATGCTGGACGGCTACCCGCCGGACTTCGCCCTCGTCCTGTCCTCCGGCCTCTTCTACGCGCTCGTCGTCGGACGGGTCCTGGTCCAGCCGCGAAACGAGATGTCCGCATGAACCTGTTCCCTGTGTCCCTCCGCCGTGCGGCGGCCGGGGCTCTCCTGGTCTGCCTCACCGGCACCGGTTGCGTATCGGGCGCGACGCACTCCGGGTCGAACCGCGGTGCCGCACCGGAGTCCAGCGCCGTGAGCGAGGTGCCGGAGGTCACGTACGACACCACCGACCTGCTGAAGCCCGACAAGAAGTACTTCGGCGTCGCGGTCGACGGTGCCCCGGACTCCTTGACCCCGGTGGGGAAGTACGCCGATCTGGTCGGCAAGCAGCCCAACGTCGTCGCCTCCTACTCGGCGTGGGGCAACGACTTCAACATCGACGGGGCCCGGCGCGTGCTGGGCGCGGGCGCGATGCTCTACGTCTCCTGGGAGCCGTTCAAGCCGTCGCTCGCGAAGATCGCCGACGGATCGCAGGACGAGTACATCAGGCGTTACGCCTCCGAGGTGCGCAAGGGCAACGCACCGGTGGCGATCAGCTTCGGCCACGAGATGAACGGCCACTGGTACCCGTGGGGCACCAAGAACGCGACCCCCGCCCAGTTCGTGAAGGCGTGGCGGCACATCCACGACATCTTCCAGGACGAGGGCGCCACCAACGTCATCTGGGTGTGGAGTCCGAACGTCGTCAACCCGGTGCCCGACGTCGCGCTGAAGCCGTACTGGCCCGGCGACGCCTACGTCGACTGGGTCGGTGTGGTCGGGTACTGGACGGCCACGGGCGCGTCGACCTTCGACACCCTGTACGGGCCCACGACGAGCCAGGTCCGGAAGTTCACGAAGAAGCCGTTCTTCCTCTCCGAGACCGCCTCCGAACCGGGGCAACGCCGCCGGGCGGACGTCCGCAGCCTCTTCGAGGGCATCGAGGCCCACGACGACGTGCTGGGCTTCGTCTGGTTCAACATCACCAAGCGCGCCGACTGGCGGCTCCAGGCGAGCCCGCTGGCCCTGGCGGAGTTCAAGCGGCTGGCCGCCGACGACAGAATCGGTTTCGAGGTGCCCCGCCAGTGAAGGACCAGGAGACCCACCACCACGACCAGTACGGCGACTGGCCGCCGGCCGACGGCCGGCACGAGGACACGGCCTGGCAGGACCCCGCGTCCTACCCGCGGTACCGGCCGCAGCAGTACGCGCAGCAGCCGTACGAACAGCCCTACCCGCAGCCGTACGAGCAGGTGGCGGCGCACGTCGTCACGGGCACGCAGGCCCACCCGGCGGACGGGCGGGAGGCCGGGCCCGAGGCGCCGGCCGTCCCGGGCTACGTCGTGCCGGAGGTACCGGTGTCGGCCTGGTCGATCGATACCCGGCGCAGCACCTGGATCGGCCGGAGCCTGGTGCTGTGCGTCCTGCTGGTCCAGGCCGGCCTGTCGTTCCGGCTCGGCGGGCGTGCCTTCGCCGCCGAGGCGTACTACCTGGCCCCCGGTCACCACCGGATCGGCCACTCCGGCGTCTATCCGGTGGTGGCGAAGGCGGCGGACGCGGTGGGCGGCCTGGCCGCCGCCCGCTCGCTCAGCCTGCTGTTCATGCTGGGAGTCACCGCGCTGCTCTACGCGATGACGAGCCGGATGTTCAACGAGCGGGCCGGGCTGGCCGCTGCCGGGCTGTTCGCCGTGGTCGAGTCCACCGAACTCCTCGGGAGCCTCGCCACCGCGGACGCGATGGCGCTCTTCCTGATCGCCGCGGCGGCGTGGGCCCTGGTCCGTACCGGCCGGTCGCACCCCTCCCTGGCGCTGCTTGCCGCACCCTTTGCGGCCCTCGCTCCGGCGACCAAGTCCGTCGCCGTGCTGTACCTGCCGAGCCTGGTGGTGCTCGCCGTGCTGTCGGCCTACCCCTACCGGGGTGCGCGGGCCTTCCTTCGGGGCCTGTTCTTCGGTGCCGGGACGCTGCTCCTCCTCGGGGCGGCCGCGTACCTGTCCGGCGGGCTGGACGGCCTCACCTCCGCCACCACCGGGCGCGCGCACGGCACCGACCCGGCGCTGGACGTGCTGTGGCGCAGCGCGGAGTGGGGCGGCCTGGTGCTGCTGGTCGCGGTCGGCGGCGCCGTCGACTACGTACGCAGGTCGCGCATGGGGGAGATGCCCTGGGCGACGGGCGACACACCGGGGGCGGTCCGCCGCACCGCACTGGGCCTGCTGATGTGCGGCACCGCTCTGCTCGCCCCCGTTTGCCAGGCCTACCTGAACGACGACGTCTCGCTTTTCAAGCACGTCGGATTCGGCCTGCTGTTCGCCGCGCCCATGGCGGGGCTCGGTATCTCCCGGCTCGTGGGGGCGCACTTCCGCTATCCGCAACTCGGCATCATGGTCTGGGTCGGAGTGCTGGTCGTGGGCATGGCGCAGACCCAGACCCTCTACCGTCCGCCGGACTCCGGTCAGATGGTGAACACCCTGAGGAAGGTCGTCGGCAAGGACGGCCGGTACCTCGCCGAGCAGGCAGAGATCCCCGCCTACTACTTGGCCGACTCGACGCGCCGGGATCAGTGGCACGGCACGCGCGACATCGACTTCACCGACAAGAGCGGCGAGCACCACACCGGCCCCGACGGCTTCCGCAGGGCCGTGCGGGCGGGGTGGTTCGACGCGATCGTGCTCAACGGCGACGTCACCCCTGGGACCGACAAGGCGATCACCGACGCGCTGCACGGCAACTCCGGTTACCGGCTGCTGGCCGTCCTGCCGTCCACCGACGCCTATGGGTCGACCACCTACCGGATCTGGGTGAAACGATGACCGTCACCGAACCGACCCACGGACCCGCGCCCGTCGCGGCCGACGAGGAACCGGTCTCCCGGCGGCGCGGCCGGTCGAACGGCGGCGCCGGCCGGGTGGCCACCGCCCTGCTCTTCCTGGTGCCCGCGGCGCTCACCCTCGCCTCCTCCCTGAACGGCATCGGCGACCGGCAGATGTGGCGTGACGAGCACGCCACCTGGTGGGCGGCCACGCTCTCCCTCGGCGACCTGTCCCAGCTGATCCGGAACATCGACGTCGTCTTCGCCCCGTACTACTTCCTGATGCACCTGTGGGTCTCGTCGGCCGGGGACTCGCCGACCGCGCTGCGGGTGCCGGCGGCGTTCGCCATGGCCGCCGCGGCCGGCCTGCTCGCGCTCGTCGGGCGGCGGATGTTCACCACGGGGACCGGGCTGCTGGCCGGCCTGGTCTTCGCGGCGGTGCCCTCGGTCACCGAGTACGGGCAGCAGGCGCGGCCCTACGCCTTCGCGGTCGCGTTCACGCTGCTGTCCACGCTGGTCCTGCTGCGCGCACTCGACCGGCCGAGCCTCAAGGGCTGGACGCTGTACGCCGCGACGATTCCGCTGATCGGGTTCAGCCACCTGGTCTCGCTGTCGGTGCTCGCCGGCCATCTGGGCATGGTGGTCATGGCCAGGCGCAAGGGCGACCGCATCGCCCACTGGGCTTTCGCCGCGGCCGCGCTGACCGGCCTGTCCGTGGTGCTCCCGATGCTGGCGCAGGGCTCGAACCAGAGCGGGCAGATCGCCTGGAACAACCCCACGTTCCAGGACCTGGTCAACCATCCGCAGAAGTTGTTCGGCTCCTGGGTGACCGGCGGGGCGGTGATGGCACTCGGGGTGGTCGGCCTGCTGGTGGTGCGCAAGTACGCCGTGCTGCTGGCGCCCTGGGTGGTGCTGCCTCCGGTCGTCACCTACCTCACGGCGGCGCAGCTGCACCTGTTCCTGCCGCGGTATCTGCTCTTCACCGTGCCCGCCTGGGTGCTTCTGGCGAGCGCCGCCGTCACCCGGCTGTCCGGGCCGCTGACCGACGCGGTCCGTACCGGCACGGCCCGGCGGGTGTTCGGCGGGGTCCTGGTGGCGGTGGCGGCAGCCGTGTTCGCCTGGCAGGCACAGCCCGGTCTGGCGCTCGCCCGGCAGAACGACCCGGCAGAGCCGGACTACCGGGGCGCGCACCGCCTGGTGGCCCAGGGGTTCGAGCGGGGTGACGGAATCGCCTTCTCGGGGCAGAAATCGGAACGCCGGGCGATGGCCTTCGAATTCCGGCACGCCGGGGCGGCCGACCGGCCCAAGGATGTGCTGATGTGGCGGACGCCGCAGCAGATGGGCAACTTCGGCGCTCTGGAATGTCCGGACCCCGCCAAGTGCCTGGCGAAGACGGACCGGTTGTGGGTGGTCTCCACCTCTCAGCTGGGCACCCCGTTCGCCGACATGCCGCAGAAGACGGCCGTCGTGCTCTCGACCCGGTTCAAGGTGGCGAAGACCAGTTCCCTGCCCAACGTTCGCGTCCTGTTGCTGAAACGCGTCCGATAGCCACCCGCGACACACCGAAGAGCACCGCGGTCACACGGATCACCTCTTCGAACCCCGTACCCGGACGGTCACCAGGCGCGCCGCGACGCGCGCCGGGTGGCCGCCCGCCCGAAATCCGCGCGCTGGGCCGTCCGGCCCGGCTCCCGCCGGCGCGGCGACCAAGGAGATGCCATGAACCACCCGTTCCCGGAGTCTCTCCCCGTCACCTGGGGGGACGTACCGGTCACGGTTGTCATGCCGACGTACAACGAGGCAGCGAACCTGGAGTGGATGGCCGACATCGTGATGCGGCTGCCGCTTCCCGGCCTTCATCTGAAGATCGTGGACGACTCCAGCCCTGACGGCACGGGCGCACTCGCCGAGCAACTCGCGGACAAATACAACGAGTTCAGTCCGCGTCCGCGCATGAGTGTACTGCACCGGACCACCAAGGACGGCCTGGGCAGGGCCTACACCGCGGGCATGCTGGCCGCGCTGGACGAGGGTGCGCAGTTCGTGGTGCAGATGGACGCGGACGGCAGTCACCCGGCCCATGTCATCCCGCAGATGCTGGGCACCGCGCTGGCCACCGGAGCGGGCTTCGTCGTCGGCAGCAGGTACGTGGACGGCGGCTCCCTGGACGAGGAGTGGGGGAAGCACCGCCAGTTGCTGTCGCGCTTCGCCAACCGCTACGCGCGGACCATCCTCGACACCAAGATCCGCGACATCACCGCCGGCTTCAATCTCTGGCGGGCCGAGACGCTGCGCGACGTCGACCTGCGGACGCTGGACAGCGCGGGCTACAGCTTCCAGGTGGAGCTGAAGTTCCTCGCGGCGCGAAGCGGTCACAGCGGCGTGGAGATCCCGATCCGCTTCGAGGAGCGCACCGAGGGCGTCTCCAAGATGAACCTCGCCACGCAGATCGAGTCGGCGCTGGTTCCGCTGCGTCTGCGGCTGCGCAACCGCCGGGGCTGAACCGCCCCCACGAGCACCACCAGGCATCACGAGACCGCGAACGAAACGGACAGGACTTCACCATGAGCGGACGGCACGCGGTTCCTTCGCGGCTGGGCGGGCTGTACCGCGAGGTGGCGAAGTTCGGACTGGTGGGCATCTCGGGGTTCGTGGTCAACCTGGCGATCTTCAACCTGATCAGGAACCTCGCGCAGTGGCAGACCGTACGGGCGAGTGTCCTCGCCACGGCCTGCGCCATCATGACCAACTATCTGGGGCTGCGGTACTTCACGTACCGGGACCGCGACCAGGAGAGCCGCAGCAGCCGGCGGCGGGAGCTCGGCCTCTTCGCCTTCTTCAGCGCGGTCGGCCTGGTGATCGAGAACGCCGTGCTCTACGCGACCACGTACGGCTTCGGCTGGGACGGCACCCTCGCCAACAACGTCTGGAAGTTCGTCGGCATCGGCATCGCGACCCTCTTCCGGTTCTGGTCGTACCGGACATGGGTCTTCGGGACCTCCGGAGGCGAGCCGGTCCCGACCGCCGACGCCCCCGGTGGCGAGGCGCCGGTCCACCTCGTCCCGCCGGCCGTGCCCGCCGACCCCTTCCTGACCGTTTCCTGGGAGAAGACATGACCGACCCGGCGCCCCTCGTGAAGGGTCGTCCCGCCGGCGGACCGACGGCCGTACGTGCGGGGGTGTGGACGCCGTGAGCGAAGCCATCCTCCTCGTCGGCGGCAAGGGCACCCGGCTGCACCCGCTCTGCACCTACACCCCCAAACCGCTGCTGCTCGTCGCCGGGGTACCGTTGCTGACCCATCAGCTGGCCCGCGCCGCGGCGGCGGGGGTGACCCGGGTCGTCTTCGCCACGTCCTACCTGGCCGAGCTCTTCGAGCGGGAGTACGGCGACGGTTCCGGGCTGGGCCTGGAGCTGGTCTACGTCACCGAGACCGAGCCCCTGGGCACCGGCGGTGCGATCCGCAACGCGGCGCGCCACCTGACCTGCGCGCCCGGCGAACCGGTGCTGGTCTTCAACGGCGACATCCTCGGCGGCCTGGACATCGCGGCCCTCAGGGACGGCCACCGCGCGTCCGGCGCGGACGTGACCCTGCACCTGACCCGGGTCGCGGACCCGCGGGCGTACGGGCTGGTCACCACCGACGCCCACGGCCGGGTCGAGGCGTTCCTGGAGAAGCCGGAACGGCCGGAGGACATCGTCACCGACCAGATCAACGCGGGCTGCTACGTCTTCACGCGCTCGGTCATCGACGGCATCCCCGAGGGCCGGGTCGTGTCCGTCGAACGTGAGACGTTTCCCGGTCTGCTGGAGACCGGCGCCCACGTGCGCGGGGTCGTCGACCGCACGTACTGGCTGGACCTCGGGACGCCGTCGGCCTTCGTCACCGGGTCTGCCGACCTGGTCCGCGGGCACGTGGACTCACCCGCGCTGCCCGGCCCGCCGGGCGACGCACTCGTCCTGCCGGGGGCGCGAGTCGACCCGCTGGCGGTGCTCTCGGCAGGCACGACGGTGTGCGAGGGCGCCGTGGTGGACGCCGGGGCCGTCATCGAGGGCAGCGTCGTCCTGCCCGGGGCGCACATCCATGGCACGGCACTGGTCCGGCGGTCGGTCGTGGGACGCGATGCGGTGGTCGGCGAGGGCACCAGCGTCGTCGACGCGGTAATCGGCGACCACGCCCACGTCGGACCGCACAACGAGCTTCCGGCGGGGGTGCGGCTCGACTGCGGCGTCCGTCTGCCCGAGCGGGCGGTCCGCGTCTCCGCGCCCACGTACGCGTTCTGACACCGAGGCGCGACCCGTGTGCGGCGGTCGGCGCCGGACGCCCGCGCCGACCGGAGCGGCGCCGCGGGCGGGTGTCCAGCGGCAGCGGGGCCTTCGCGGAGGCCGCGCAGTCGTACGCACATCGCGAACGGACCGTTGTCGTGCGCCGTTCACGGGCGGGCCGGGCCGACCTGAGCCCATGTCCGCCGTGCGGAATCCCCTTCCCGCGCAGGCTGGGACCGCTTCCCTTCGTGGCATGCGCAGACCCTCCCCTTTGGCGCGGTCCCGCGCCCGCGGTGGGCGCGCCTGACGGGTCGTTCCCCGCCGGGGGCCGGAGCCCGGCGGCGACCGCGAAGAGGGACGAGGGCAGCCCCGGTACGGGGTCAGTTGCGGAGGAAGTCCAGGGCCTGCCGCACGAACACCTCGTGGTACTGGAAGATGCCGCCGTGGCCGGAGTCGGGGTAGACGGCGAGCTTGGCGTCGGGGAGCAGCTGGGCGAGGCGGAGGGTGCCGGACGCCGTGGGCCACATCGTGTCGTTGTCGCCGTTGACGACGAGCGCGGGGTGCTTCACCGCTGCCAGGCCGGCCGGCGAGGTGTTCTGCTCCCACGTGGTGAGCGCGGTGAGCTGGGCGCCGATGGCCTCGTTGGAGATCGGGGTGTCGCGGTCGTCGGCGGTGCGCTGGTCCAGGCGGGCGAGGAAGGCGTCCGCGGCTGCCTGGCCGGCCGTCGACGGCTCGAAGAACAGGAAGTGCTTGGGGTGCTTGCCCTGCTCGGTGGCCTTCTGGATGGCCGCCTGGACGGTGGCGCCGGTGGCAGCCGGGCCTGGGGCGCCGGCGGGCGCGGTGGCGGCCAGGATGATCCGGCGGACGCGGTCGGGGTACTGCTGGGCGACGACCTGGGCGACGATGCCGCCCAGGGAGTAGCCGAACAGGTCGACCGCCTCCAGGCCGAGGGCGTCCAGGAAGGCGACGGTGTCGTCGGCCATCGCCTCGAAGGTGTCGGGGGTGGTCCCGCCGGAGCGGCCGACCCCGCGCAGGTCGACCAGGATGACGCGCCGCTCGGTTGCCAGGCCGTCGACGACGGCGGGGTCCCAGTCGTCCAGCACCGCGGTCACGTGGTGCAGGAGGACCAGCGGCACGCCCTCGTCCGTGCCCACCTCCCGGTAGGCGAACGGGGTCCCTGCGACATCAACGGTCCTGGTCGGAGCAGAAGTTGCGGTTACTGCGGACATGGCGGGGCCCTTCCCTCGTCATCGGTGCCAGCGGGGCTGCCGGGCATCCATAGGATAGCGCTCGTTATATAACGATCGCTACCCTATACATGGGGAAGAGCGAGCCGCACACGGCGGGAGCCGAAGGGAACCGGTATGAGGTACTCCAAAGACCACAAGGCGCACGCCAAGGCGGCCATCCTGCGGGAGGCCTCCGGCACGCTGAAGGAGAAGGGCTTCCACGCCGTCGGGGTCGACACACTGGCCGCCGCGGCCAACGTCACCTCGGGGGCCATCTACTCCAACTTCGCGGGCAAGGAAGGACTGCTCGAAGAGGTCGTCGCCGCCGAACTGGGCCTGCAGTTCGCCGGCATCGCCGACCCCGACCCCGCCGAACGACGCCGCCGGCTCGCCGGCGTACTCCACCTCTACCTCAGCGACGAGCACCGCACCGATCCCGCCACCGGCTGTGTGATGCCGTCCCTGAGCGCCGACGTCGCACGGGCCGGCGACTCCGTCCGCGAGACCTACCGCAGCCACATGGCCGACCTGGTCGCCATCCTGGCTCCCGCCATGCACGGCACGCCGGAAGAACAGGCCAAGCAGGCCTGGACCATGATCGCCTCCATCGTCGGCGCGGTCACCGTGGCCCGTGCGCTCCCCCCAGGCGCGGAGGCCCGGGCCGTCCTGGAGGCCACCCTGGACACCCTCATGCGGACCCTCGCCGACGACCACTGAACCCGCTCCCGCGCGACCCGGCCCCGAACGGCACCGAAGACGCCGCCCGAGGCCGGAACGGAGCCCGGAAGCCGACCACGCCCCGTTGCCCCGCCACGGCGCCATCCTCTTGGCAGTACCCCGACGCCCCCGCCCATGACGGGACGTCACCGGCCACCGGTGCGCGGTCGCGCACACCCGCTTCACGGACCTCCACGCACCGACAGGTGCGCGCAGCGGCGATCAGAAATCGCGATGAAAAGTCGCGGGCACCGGCAGCGTTGCCCACCGGGGGATCGGCCAAGCCACGGTGAAAGCACGGCCGACCACATTCTTCACGGGGACGAACCCGCCGGTGGGACCGTTGACGTGAGCGCGGGAATCCCAGGAGTCGTCGCGATGGTCCCCCATCACCCACAGGTGGTCCTTGGGCACCTTGATCGTACCGACGGGATTGTCGTCACATGGGGTGGAACCCGGATAGATGTACGGCTCGTTCAGCGGGATTCCGTTGACTTTGAGCGGTTCCCCCCGATTGCACTCCACGGTGTCACCGCCGACCGCGATCACCCGCTTGATCAGATCTTTTTCTTCGACCGACGGCATGAGACCGATGAAGGTCAATCCCTTCCGCAGCCCTCGCAGGACGACATTGCTCTCCTTCGGAACTCCTTCGTCCAGCCAACCACCGGGATCGCGGAAGACCACCACCTCGCCGCGCTGCGGTGTTGCTCCGAACCACGGCGTGAACTTGTCCACCAGGACCCGATCGCCTCTCTGCAGCGTATTCTGCATCGAATCGGAAGGGATCGAGAAGGCTTGCACAAAAAACGTCTTGATGAGGAACGAGAGAAGGAGGGCAACGACGACCAGTACGGGTAGCTCCTGCCACCAACGGCGCCTCGCACCAGGCGCCTTGCCGGGGCCCTCAGGGTCCACGCTCTGCGCCGTCCTGCGCTCAGGCGTCACTTCTTCTTCGGCGCTCATGAGGTTTCTTTCCTTCTGAGGATATCCCGCTCGACAGCGAACGGACCCTAGCCGCACCGCAGTAGGGCTGACATAAGCAGAGCGCCGGAGCGCTGCCGCGAAATCACCCTCTGCCGTACACGGGAGCGGGCCGCCGTCATCACGACCGACGGGGTTCCGCACCCGCGGGCCACGACTGGCGGTGCCGAGCCGGGCTTTCATTCAGTGAAAGTTTTTTGCCGCCCCCTGGCCCGGAGGTAGCATACGGACGTTCGTATTCCCATTGCGGGCAGCTCCGGGATTCCCCGCAATACATCGACGTGGCGGCGCTCCCACCCCGGCTCCGCGCTGCACTCTCCGGCTTGTGCGAGTGATACGTGGCGAGCGGCCAGGCCCGCGACAGACGAAAGAACCCTCCCTGATGAAAGACGGCAAGCGAATATTCGGGTATGTCGGGTGCGGCCACGTCGGTGAGCGCACGCTGCTGGAGATGGTGGCAGCCGCCGGAATCGATGTGGCCTACAGCGTCGTGGGTGATCACGAACCGTTCTCGGATCTGGAGCAGAGCTTTCCTGGTCGCCTCCGGATCGTCACTCCCGAGGAAGCCGCGGAGCAGGGGGACTGGCTGACCCTGCTGATGCCCTTCGAGGAACACCGGTTGCTTCGGGGGGACCTGGGATCCGGGAAGCCGGTCATCGACATGACGAACCTGTATACGCGTCACCTGACAGGCGGCACCGGGACCGAGGGTCCCTCCACGACGAGCAGTGAAATCATCCAGCGGCATTTCCGGGAGGCCAACGTCGTCAAGGCGATCAACAACATCGACTACAAGCACTTCAGGGACCTCGCCCGGCCGCAGGCAGCGGACAGCAGAACTGCCCTCCCCCTCGCCGGGGACGACGAGTCGGCCAAGGCGGACGTCACGTGGCTGCTCGGACGTCTGGGCTTCGACGCAGTCGACGTGGGTCCGCTCAGCGAAGGATGGCGCTTCCAGCCGGGAATGCCGGCCTGCCACCTCCCCTACGGCGCGGGTGGTGCGGACGACGTCCGCCGGCAGCCGGCCGCTCCGGTGTCCGCGGCAGCGCTGAGGCAGATCCTGTGGGCCTCCACCTGCGCCCCCTGACGAAGCCCCGCCCGTGCGTCCGCCCCGGCCGCCCCGGGATCGGCTCGGCGCGTCCGATCTCTCCGCCTACCCGAAAGCTCTCTCATGTCACTTCCGGCTCTGCTCCTCGTCCACGGCGCCTGGCACGACTCCCCCGCTTGGCAGCTCCTTGCCTCGTGTCTCCCCGATGTGGACGTGAGGACCGTCCGCCTGCCCAGTACCGGGGAGGACCCCGCACTCCTCGGGGACCTGTACGCGGATGCGGAACGCATCGAAGCCGTCCTGGGGGAAGTCGGAGGACCGGCGGTGGTCCTCGGCCATTCCTACGGGGGAGCGCCCGTGTCGCAGACGCAGGCGGGGCCCGGCATCGTGCGGGTGATCTACCTGGCGGCGATGATGCAGGACGTGGGTGACACGGTGCTGACCCCGACCGGAGGCGTCCATCCCCCGTACTGGGACGTCCATGAAGACGAGGGCGACCGCCCGGGCCACTTCGGCGTGTCCGATCCGGTGGACGTGCTGTACAACGGCGTCGACCCGCAACTGGCCGAGTCCGTCGCGGCTTCTCTGCGCCTGCAGTCCCTCGCCTCGGTCACCCAGCCTCTCACCCGGGCCATCTGGCACGACGTACCGAGCTCCTACATCGTCTGCGAGCAGGATCGCGCGATTCCCGCCGCGTTCCAGCACTCCATGGCCCGGCAGGCCGACCGGGTGCGTCCGATGGACAGCGGCCACTCGCCGTTCCTCTCGCACCCGGCGGAACTGGCCCGCCTGATCCGCGAGGAGATGGCTGTCTGAAGAGGCGATGAGGTGGGCGCAAAAAAGGAGAACACACCGCCGGACACCGTCAGTCACACCTCGATGGCCGTGTCCGCCGGTGACCGGCGGTCGCCCACCACACTGTGCGCGGGCACCAGCGCCGTGAGGGCGTCGCGCAGGCCGGCGTTCCAGTCCTGTGCGGCAGCCCGGACGTTCTCATCGAGATGAGAGCGGTAGCGGGTGCCAGGGATGGCGACGATGTCCTCGCCGGCGGCCAGCACCCAGGCCAGTGACGCCTCGGCCGGCGTGACGCCGCGCTCTTCGGCGAACTCCTCGACCGCCCGCAGGACTCCGAGGTTGCCGCGGATCGCCTCGCCCTGGAAGCGGGGGAAGCCGGTCCTGAGATCGGTCTCCGCGATGTCCTCCCTCGATCGGACCGCCCCGGCGAGGAACCCGCGGCCCAGGGGCGAGGACGCCACGAACCCGATACCCAGCTCACGCGCGACGCTGAGGACCCCGTTCTCCTCGACTTGCCTGCTGAACAGGGAGTACTCGGTCTGGACCGCCGAAAGCGGGGCCGCAGCATGGGCCCGTCGAATGGTCTCGGGCGCTGCCTCGCAGATGCCCAGGTACCGTAGCTTCCCCTGGGCCACCAGCTCACCCAGGGCACCGAACGTCTCCTCCACCGGAACCCGAGGATCGACGCGATGCTGGTAGTAGAGATCGATGTAATCGGTGCCGAGCCTGCGCAGGGCGCGGTCGACACTCCGCCGCACATAGTCGGCCCTGCCATTGGGTCCGCCCAGGGGCTCTCCGTCGTCGCCCAACTCGGCTCCGCCGAACTTGCTGGCTACCACTACCTCCGCGCGCCGGACGCCCAGGGCTCTGCCGAGCAGTTCCTCGCCCAAGTGGGGTCCGTAGACGTCGGCGGTGTCGAACAGGGTGATACCCGCGTCCATCGCCGCGCGGACGGTCGATATGGCCTGCTCGGCATCCACCGCCCCGTAGGCCCCGGTCAGGCCCATGCACCCCAGTCCCAGGGCCGAACACCCAAGTCCCCTTCCTCCGACCGATCTCTGCCGCATCACCGACACTCCGTTCCGCAGTCGTCCTTACCTGTGCAGCACAGTCCAGCAAGCGCGACCGCCCGGCTTCCACAGCCTGGCCAGCCCTGCGGTACCTGGGTACGGCAGGGCCACCCGGCGCCCTTGCGCCCGGCCCCTCATCAAGCCCTCCCCCTGTGAAAGCAATGCCATGAACCGAAACCACGCCCTCGCAGCGTTCCTGCGCGATCGCCGCGGCAAGGTGGAACCCGCAGATGTGGGCCTGCCCCACCAGGACGGCCGACGGGTCCCCGGCCTGCGGCGCGAGGAGGTCGCCCAACTCGCGCGTGTCAGTCCTGACTACTACACGCGCCTCGAACAAGGGCGTCAGCCCACGGCGTCGCCCTCGGTGCTCGGCGCACTCTCCCAGGCGCTGCGCCTGAGCCCCGAGGAGCACGCGCACCTGTGCACCCTGGCCGGCGTGCCTGCCCCCATCGCCCGCACGGACCGCAGCGCCTCACGCGTCGTGGGCCCCGGAGCGCAGCGCTTCATGGACCTGCTGGGCGACACGCCCGCGATCCTCTTCGGCCCCTTCATCGACGTCGTCTCCGTCAACCGGGCCGGGGCCTTCCTGTTCGCCGACTTCAACCGCCTGCCGGCCGCGGAGCGCAACGGCCTGCGCTGGATGTTCCTCTCCCCCACGGCCCGGGAACGCTACCAAGACAGCTGGCAGCAGGCGGCCTCCGAGATGGTGGGTATGTTGCGCTTGGACGCGGGACGCCACCCCGGGCACCCGCGACTCGCGGAGATCGTCGACGATCTCAGCGGACGCAGCGAACTCTTCAGCAGCCTGTGGTCCGCCATCACCGTGTCCGAGTGGAACCTCGACCACAAGGTCCTGCACCATCCGGCTTTCGGCGGCATGCGTTTCCGCAACGAGTTCGTCTCGCTGCACTCCGCGCCAGGGCAGACGCTCGTGGTCGTGATCCCGGACGATCAAACGGCGTTCCACAGGGCATTGGCATGAGATCAGCTCTGCCGGCGTGGTGTTCGCCGAGCCGTCCGGGACACGGAAGGCCTCGCTGTCTGCGTGATTGAGGAGCGCGGAACACCCTCCGACCGTGGCATCTGCGATCGGTCACTTCGGCCCGCCGGGCGGCGGCGTCTTCGGGCCGGCGGGGTGCGACGGCGGGGCAGCGTGGGTGGTTCCGCCGCCGTTGCCCGCGGCAGTGCCGGTCAGCCGGGCACAGTAGGCGGCGACTTCTCCCTTGCCGCCCGCCGCCCACTCGAGCCGCGCCTTGGAGGAGGACTCCTGCGACTTGCCATGGTCTGCCGCCTTGGCGTACGACTCGCACAGCCCCTTCAGTGCCGCGGCCGGAGGTGTGCCGGGAGCGGCCCCCGGGTGCGTGGTGGCCGGCGATGTCCGCCGGGATGTGCGGGGCAAGGCCGTGGCCGGGTCGGGGCCGGAGGTCGCGCGGGGGTGCGCGGTGGCAGTACCGGCTCCGGACGAGGTGGCGGAAGGTACCCGCGTGGGAGTGCCGGGGCCCGGGTGGAGGGGGCCCGGCAGCGTGCCGGTCTGCGCGGCGATCGCCACCCCGCCGAGGACGAAGACCGCGGCGGCGCCGCCGATCACCGCCTTGGCACGTCGTTGCCTGCTGGTCTTCTGCCCGCTCCGGCGACCGCGCCAGGAGGGCCGGGTGCGCCAGGAGGCCGTACGCAGCGCACCCTCTCGGTAGGCGTCCCGGGCCTCACGGAAAGCCGCCAGCGCCGCCCGCTCGTGTTCCGGGTTGCCCGGTGCCGGTCCGGCCGCCGCTGTGAGGACGCGTACCAGAGCGACCACCCGGTCGTCGGACTGCGCGACGTCGGCCCCGTCGAGCAGTCGCTCGACGAGGGCCGCGTCCATCCATTCCTCGTGCTCTCGGCTGTCGTTCATCCGTCATTTCTCCCTGGCGCCGCTCAGGCGGTCCGACAGGCGCTTGAGACCTCGGTGGGCGGCGATCCGTACCGCACCCGGCCGCTTGCCCAGTACCTTCGCTGCGGTGGGCGCGTTGAGCCCGAGAACCACCCGCAGCAGTACGGCCTCGGCTTGGTCCTGGGGCAGGGCGGCGATGAGGGCCAAGGCACGTTCGGTGGAGAGGTTCTCCAGCGCGGCACGCTCCGAATCCTGGCCCGCCACCGGCTCGGCGGTGCTCTCGTCCAGTGCGGTGGTTCGCGGCCTGGCCTTGATCCTGCGCAAGTGGTCCAGCGCGCGATGCCGGGCGATCGTGGCCGCCCATCCCCGGAAGGCCACTCCGTCGCCGCGGAAGCCGCGCAGATCGCGGATGATGTCGTGCCACGTCTCCGAGGCGACGTCATCGGCTTCGTCGCCGACCAGGCCTCGCAGATAGCCCAGGAGCAGCGGATGGACCTCCCGGTACAGGACACCGAACGCCGACTCGTCCCCGCTCCGGGCCCGCTGGACGGCGTCGCCCAGTTCCCCGTCGTCCATCCGCTTGCGCGGACGGACCTCCGCCTTGCCCACTACGCCCTCTTCGTGCTCGCCGACACCGCGCTACGTCTCTGTCTCGCCTCAGGACCCGGCCGGCCTCTGCCCTGGGGTCCGTCCGGCGTCACCTCCGGGCCTGGCCCACCACGGAGAAATAGAAGAGGCGCAAACTGTCCGCCGCTCCGTTCTCGTACCTCTTGAGAGCTTTTCCGAGCGGGTTCCAGACCCGCCCGTCGGGCGTACGGATCCCGAACGACTGCCCGAATGTACCGCGCTGCTCCGCGTCGAAGTCCACCCAGGCCGCTCCCGACCCGCGCACCAGCACCTCGCCGGTGTAGGCGCCGAAGCCGAGGAGCGTGCGGCTGACCGCCTCGGCGGGCGGTCCCTCGTGCCGGATGCCGTCGATGACGCGATCGACGAGGGTCAGGCTCGCCGGCGAGTAGTCGAGCCGGATTCCGGCCCCCTCCCGCACCATGGCCACGATGTCCGCAGCGAGACGGGGGCCGGATATCACCGGTGGCTTTCTCACGCCGTGCTCCATCGTGCCGCTCCGCTCATCGCAACCGTCCGCGCGGACGGCGCGGCTCCTACGGAAGGCGCAGCGCTTCGCGAAAGTGTTACACCGAGCGCGGCCCAGACGAAAGTCGGCTTTCAGACCGGGGCATATCCGATATATCCTTCGCGTCGCCAACCGGCCACCGTGGCTTGTATGGTGCGCGGCTGTGCACACCACCTCCGGTACCGACACGGCGGCCGACGATCCCCAGGGACGCGTCGTACGTCGGCATGCCGCAGCCCGACCCGTATTCGTCGACGCCTCGGGACGGCGGCAGCTGTGGGTGCGACGCACCGGCTGGTTCCTTGCCGTCCCGGCTGTCGGATACGTCGCGCTGCTGCTGAGCGCGGCCCTCGGCGGGCCGACGGTGTCCTCCCCGTACCTCCCCCTGCCCGAGGCCGGCGACCGACCCCCCGCCGTGTCCGGTCCCGGCACCGGCGGTTCCGCCTGGGGCAAGCCAACACCTACGACCACGGCTCAGCCGATGCCGTCCTCCGGCACGGGCCGCCCGGCCGGAACCCGCTCGCGCGGCGGATCCGCCGTCACCCCCGCGACCGGTGCGACCGGCACGGCCGGTGCGGCCAGTGCGGCCGGTGCGGCCGGAACTCCGAGCCCGGCCCCCTCGCCGAGCGGGTCCGCCACCGGTTCCAGTCCCGCCCCCACGGTGACCCACGGCAAGAGCAAGGCGACGACGCATCCCGTACCCGTCCACACCGGTCACGGCCGCGGATGACCCCGGCAGCCGATTCCGCCGCGCAGGAAGCACTCCGATGACGCACGCCCCCGGTACCGCCCGCTCCCGAAGACGCCGCGGACTCCGGAGCACAGGGCGCAACGTCCCCGTCCGTACCCACTGGCTGCTGCTGACCACCCTGGTCCTCACGCTCTGCTCAGCACTGCTCATCCAGGGCTACACCCAGCACATGTTCGGGATCAGTGAGGACGCGGCCGTCGCGGGCGGCGGCCCCGCCGACCGGGTTCCCACCGCTGTCGCCGGGGGCGGCCCGGTGATCGACAGCTCGGCCGTGCCGGCACGTACCGCCCGTCCCCGGCCGCACACCATCGCGCTCACCTTCGACGACGGGCCCGATCCGACCTGGACGCCGAGGATCCTGGACGTGCTGCGACGCCACCACGTCCACGCCACGTTCTTCGTCGTCGGCACCCAGGTCGCGGCGCATCCCGAACTGGTGCGGCGGATCCTCGCCGAGGGCCACCAGATCGGCATCCACACCTTCACTCACGCCGACCTCGGGAAGATCCCCGACTGGCAGCGCCGCCTGGAACTGCGCGAGGCCCAGCTGGCTTTTGCCGGAGCAACCGGTCGGACCAGCTCGCTGCTGCGCCCGCCCTACTCCTCCGGCAACGACGCCCTGGACAACCAGGACTGGGACGCGATCCGCGCGGCCGGGCAGGCCGGCTACCTGACCGTCCTGAGCACCCAGGACAGCGAGGACTGGCAGCGCCCCGGCACCGACCGCATCGTGGCGAACGCCACTCCGCGCGGCAACGCCGGCCAGATCCTGCTCATGCACGACGCGGGCGGCGACCGCTCCCAGACCGTGGCCGCCCTCGACCGGCTGCTGCCGCAGCTGAGCGCCCGGGGATTCACCGTCACGACGGTCGGCGAGGCCGTGGGCGTCCCACAGGCCGTGACACCCGCCGCCACCAAGGACCACTGGCTGGGCCTCGGCCTCATCGCGGCCCTGGACAGCACCGCGTGGGCCCTGCGGATCCTCGGCTGGCTGCTCTACGCGGCCGGTGCGCTCGCCGTCCTGCGGGCCGCCGCCGTACTGGTGGCCGCCCGACGGCACGTCCGGATGCGCCGCACCACATGGGGGCCGCCGGTCACCGAACCGGTCAGCGTCATCGTCCCGGCGTACAACGAAAGTGCCGGTATCGAGGCCGCCGTTCGCTCGCTGCTTGCCTCCGACCACCCCGTCGAGATCATCGTGGTCGACGACGGCTCCACCGACGGCACCGCCGACCTCGTCGACTCCCTCGGCCTCCCGTCCGTCCGCGTCTTCCGGCAGCCCAACGCGGGTAAGCCCGCCGCGCTCAACACCGGGATCGCAGCGGCCTCCCACGATCTGCTCGTGATGGTCGACGGCGACACCGTGTTCGAACCCGACGCCGTCCGCGCGCTCGTGCAGCCGTTCGCCGACCACCGCGTCGGAGCGGTCTCCGGCAACGCCAAGGTCATCAACCGCGGCGGCCTCCTGGGCCGCTGGCAGCACATCGAGTACGTCGTCGGGTTCAACCTGGATCGCCGCCTGTTCGACCTGGCCGAATGCATGCCCACAGTCCCCGGGGCCGTTGGCGCGTTCCGCCGCGGCGCCCTGTTGCGCGTCGGCGGGGTCAGCGACGCCACCCTCGCCGAGGACACCGACCTGACCATGGCGCTGTGCCGGGACGGCTGGCGGGTGGTCTACCAGGAGGACGCGGTCGCCTGGACCGAGGCGCCTGCCTCGCTCGGCACGCTGTGGCGGCAGCGCTACCGCTGGTGCTACGGCACCCTGCAGGCCATGTGGAAGCACCGCGGCGCCCTGCTGCAGAGCGGCGCGGCGGGCAAGCTGGGCCGCCGGGGACTGGTCTACCTGCTGCTCTTCCAGGTCCTGCTACCGCTGTTGGCCCCGGTCGTCGACATCTTGGCCGTGTACGGCCTGGTCTTCCTCGACCCGGTCCGGATCCTGGCGCTCTGGCTGGGCTTCCTCGCGCTCCAGGCCGCCATGGGCGTCTACGCCTTCCGGCTCGACGGCGAACCTGCCGGACCGCTGTGGAGCCTGCCCCTACAGCAATTCGTGTACCGGCAGTTGATGTACCTCGTGGTCATCCAGTCGGTGGTGACCGCGGTCGCCGGATCGAGGCTGCGCTGGCAGCGCATGGAGAGATACGGCAGCCTCTCCGTGCCCGGGGCCGGAACGCGACCCCAGCCTGCGCCCGTGCACCTGCCGGATCCCTCAACTCCCCTCGCAACCGACCTGGCCGACACATGGTTGAGGGAAGCACAGGCCTCCACACGCTCCACCGACGTCCGCTACCTCCGCAGCGGCGAGACCTCGGACCTGCTCGAGGAACCTGCCGGCACGCCGTGGAACGGCGAACCGGGCTGGTAACGGGAACGAGCGGCACCGGGCTTGGAAGCCCGGTGCCGCTCGGCGTTGCAACCCGAGCCGGAGACCTCACCCTTCACCCGGTTGTCACCCTCGCCGAGTGGTGGACCTCCCGCCGCGAGGGCGGGGATGGGGACGGGGTCGACACCAGCGAAGCCATTTCCTACCTACCGGCCCAGATCGTCGGGGCGACCACCGGCGCGGTGCCGGCGGACGCCATACTCGGTGAGCCGCTGGTGAAGTGGTCCACGCACGACCGTTCGGCAGGGCATCTGCTGCTCGGCGAGGTCGTCGCCACAGCGGGCCTGGTGCTGCTGATCTTCGGGCCGGCCCGCACGCAGCGGCTGCATTTCGCGCCGGTCGCCGTCGCGTCGTTACATCGGTGCCGCCTACTGGTTCACCTCCTCGACCTCCTTCGCGAACCCCGCGGTCACCATCGGTCGGGCCTTCTCCGATACCTTCGCGGGCATCGCCCCCGGCTCGGTACCGGGCTTCATCGGCACGCAGATCATCGTCGGCCTCGTCGGCCTGGCCCTGGTCGCGCTGATCCTCACCCGACCCGAGAAGTCATCTCGCTGACGCAGGCAGTCGTCAACGGTGACGAAGCCGCCGTGGAGCCCGGGATATTGGGGCCCACGGCGGTCGCTCGGCCGATCAGCGAAGCCGATACGCGCTACGTCGTGGGAGCGCAGATCACGTACGCCTGGTAGTTGCCGCCACCCACGCCGGCGGTCGCAAACCAGCCGTTGGCCAGATCACCGGCGTTCGACCCGCTTCCGTTGGTCGTGGGTACAGACGTCGTCAGCGGGTTGTGCGCCCCCGTGCCGGACGGTACGCCCCCACCGCCCAGCGCGACCTGCCCCGACGGGCAACTGACGAATGCGAAGACGGCGGGCGCCCCGACGACCACACGGGCGTTGGCGACGCCCGACGGACCAGCCGGCCCCGCAGGACCACCAGGGCCAGCAGGCCCCTGCACGCCGGTTTCGCCCTGCGGCCCCGCAGGCCCCTGCGGCCCAAGAGGGCCCGGCTGCCCCGGCGGACCGTCGGCTCCGGTGTCACCCTGTGGCCCCAGAGGGCCCGCAGGGCCGGCAGGACCCTGCGGCCCGACCGGACCGGGCGGCCCAGGCGGGCCTGGAGGACCGGGGCGGCCCGGACGACCCAGGCAGTAGCCAGGTGGGTACGGGAAGAAGCGGCACGGGCAGAAGGAACCGTTGTAGGCACGAAGCTCCGTACCCCGTGGCGTGGTGCCACCTTCCGCATGCGCCACACTTGTCACGGCGTTCGAGGCCAAGGCCAGAGCGCTCGCGACCAGTGCCCAAAGACGTAGGAGCTGTCACGGACAGCGGCGAGCCCACAACCAAGAGTCGCCCCGAGTAGCCGGGTGTGCACATTCAGTGGTTAAGGTGAGTGATAGCCGTACCGGTGCCGAAGCCGCAGTTCGGACGGGCTTCCCGAAGCGGAATCCTCGCCGTACCCGGCCCGGAATACAGAAGATCCCACCCAGACAACCAACCTGGATGGGATCTCGTGAACCGTTCCCGACCTGAGTCGGGAGTAGCCCGTTGTTGTGGACCTGAGGGGATTCGAACCCCTGACCCCCTCGATGCGAACGAGGTGCGCTACCGGACTGCGCCACAGGCCCTTGCAACGAGGAAAACTCTAGCATCCCGGCGGGGGTGCTCCGCTCACCCCCGGCGGGTCACTCGTTGGCGGCGCGGGGGCGGTCGCGGTCGGAGTGCTGGTCGAAGAGGGGGGTGCGGCTGCGGTCGCGGGTGCGGCGGGGGGTGACGGGGGCCGTGGAGAAGGTGGGGCGGGGAGCCGGGACTTCCCAGGTGTCCTCGGTGGGGGTCCGCTGCTGGTCGACCCACTCGGCGTGGTCGGTCTGCTCCACGAGGGCGCGGCGGTCGGCCGTGGCCGGCTCCTCGGGCGGGGGCAGCGGCGCGGGCTCGGCCACGTCGGGGGCCTCGGGGGCGTGCTCACGGACCGTGCGGGCGTCACGGAGACGCTTGGCGGCCTCCGCGGCGCGGCGCTGGTCGAGCTTGACCTCGAAGCGGCGGCGCTCCTGCGCCCGCAGGTGGGCGATGTAGATCGTGAGCAGCACCGCGGGGATGCCCGGGGCCCACAGGAAGGCGACACCGCCGACGGCGGCCACGATCATGCCGAAGGTGAAGCCGAGGAAGAGCAGCGTGGTGGTGCGGCGGCGCGCGGCGAGCACCTTGGCCCGCGGATTGGGCTTCTTGGTCTTGGACTGCGCCCCGGCCTGCGCCTGCGGCTTGGCCTGCAGAGGCTTGGGCTGGGCCGGCACCTCGGGCGCGGGCACGGCAAGGTCCCGGACGTCGACCGCGGGGTCTCCCTCGGTCTCCTCGTCCGGGTCCGCCGTTTTGGCGTACCTGCGCTCCAGCGCCGCGCGTCCGGACAGCAGCCGGATGGCGGTGCTGAAGCGTTCCGTCGGGCGCGCTTCGTTGAGCTCGTCCTGCCTACGGAGCCACATCGGCACCAAGTAGGCAGCCCAGGCCCCGACGATGACTGCGTAGATGAGGCCGCTGCTGCTCACGCATCACACGGTAGGGGGGTTCGCGACGGGGGATACGCAATTTGGCGCGGTGTGTCGCACGATCTGGCTGATACGCCGAAATTTTTTTCTGATTGCGTTCGTGCGAGAGTCGGATCGGCGACGTATTTCGAACAGATATTTTATTTGTGAGCTGTGCCGGGTCGCGCCTGATGCCAGCGGTGCAGCATTCCCTCCGGCACCTCCTCCGCCGTCAGCGCGAACACCAGATGATCGCGCCACGCCCCGTCGATATGCAGATAGCGGGGGCGCAGTCCTTCGTCGCGGAAGCCGAGTTTCTCCACCACGCGCCGGCTCGGCCGGTTCTCCGGCCGGATGCACACCTCGATGCGGTGCAGGCCGACCGCGCGGAAGCAGTGGTCCACCGCGAGGGCGACGGCGGTCGGCATCACGCCGCGCCCGGCGACCGCCTCGTCGACCCAGTAGCCGATGTGGGCGCTGCACATGGAGCCCCAGGTGATGCCGGCCACGGTGATCTGCCCGGCCAGCCGTCCCTGGTACTCGATGACGAACGGCATCATGCGGCCGGAGGCGGCCTCGTGGCGCAGGTGCCGGACCATCTGCCGGTAGGTGGGCCGCAGGGCGAGGTGGCCGGGCGGGGCGGGCGGCACGGTGGCCTCCCACGGCCGCAGCCAGTCGCGGTTGCGGCGGTTGACCTCGCGCCAGGCACGCTGGTCGCGCATCTTTATCGGGCGGAGGAGGACGTCCCCGTCCGCCAGCTCGGCCGGCCAGGACACGTTCAGCTCGGTCTCCCAGACATAGGGTGGTCGCCGCCGCGGAGCTGGTCGACGGCGTGCACCAGCAAGGGGGCCAGCACGGCCAGCCCGTCCTTGACACCGCCGGTGGATCCGGGAAGGTTCACCACCAGGGTGCGCCCGGCCACGCCGCACACGCCACGGGAGAGCGCCGCCGTGGGCACCTTCTCCCGGCCGGCGGCGCGGATGGCCTCGGCGACGCCGGGGATCTCGTAGTCCAGCACGTCGCGGGTCACCTCGGGGGTGCGGTCGGTGGGCGAGACGCCGGTGCCGCCGGTGGTGACGACGACGTCGTAGCCCTCCGCCACCGCCTGCCGCAGGGCGTGCCCGACGGGCTCGCCGTCCGGGACGACGCGCGGGCCGTCCACGGTGAAGCCCAGTTCCGCGAGCCCGGCGACGACGAGAGGGCCGCCCCGGTCCTCGTAGACCCCGGCGGCGGCGCGGTTGGACGCGGTGATCGCGAGCGCCTTCACGAGCTACGGCTCCAGTCCCCGGACTTGCCGCCGGTCTTCTCCTCGACCCGTACGTCCGTGATGACCGCGCCCTTGTCCACGGCCTTGACCATGTCGACCACGGTGAGCGCGGCGACGCTGACCGCGGTCAGGGCCTCCATCTCGACGCCCGTGCGGTCGGTGGTCCGCACGGTGGCGGTGATGTCGACGGAGGAGTCGCCCACGGCGAGGTCCACCTTCACCCCGGAGACCGCCAGCGGGTGGCAGAGCGGGATCAGGTCGGGGGTGCGCTTGGCGCCCATGATGCCGGCGATGCGCGCGGTGGCGAGGGCGTCGCCCTTGGGGACGCCCTCGCCCCGCAGCAGTTCGATGACGCGCGGCGAGACCCGGACCCGCCCGGTGGCGCGTGCCGTGCGGGTGGTGACGTCCTTCGCGGAGACGTCGACCATACGGGCCGCGCCCGCGTCGTCGACGTGCGTCAGGCGCTGCTGTTCTGTCATCGCTACGGACACTCCCACTGCTCGCGCGTGCTCGCGTGGGCAGTACGCTACCCGCTCAGTCGAGCAGTACCACGTCGACCTCGGAGCCCGCGGCGATCTCCGTGACGTCCTCCGGGACCACGATCAGCGAGTTCGCGTGGGCGAGTGCCCCCACCAGGTGGGATCCCGCCCCTCCCACGGGGGTGACTGTGCCGGCGGTGGCCTCGTAGCGGCCGCGCAGGAACTGGCGCCTGCCCTTCGGCGAGGACGTCACGGCCGCCGGGCAGACCGCCCGCAGCGACGGCCGGTGGACCGGCTCGACGCCCATCAGCGTGCGGATGGCGGGGCGCACGAACAGCTCGAAGGAGACATACGCGCTGACCGGGTTGCCCGGCAGCGCGACCAGCGGGGTGCGCTCCGGCTCCACGGCCGCCTCCTCGTCCTCTCCGGAGGGCTCCGTCTCGGCGCGGGCGCCCGCGTCGACGAAGCCGAATCCCTGCGGCTTGCCGGGCTGCATGGCCAGCGTGCGGAACTCGATCTCCTCGCCCAGCGCCTCCTTCACCACGTCGTACGCGCCGACGCTGACGCCACCGCTGGTGACCACCAGGTCGGCGCGGATCAGCTGGTCCTCGACGGTGGCGCGGAAGGTCTCGGCGTCGTCGGCGACCGCCCCGACGCGGTACGCCTGGGCGCCGGCGTCCCGCGCGGCGGCGGTGAGCATGTAGCTGTTGGAGTCGTGGATACGGCCGGGGCCCAGCGCCTCGCCGGGCGGGACGAGTTCACTGCCGGTGGACACCACGACGACCCGCGGACGGGGGCGCACCCGCACCGCGGCACGGCCGACGGCGGCGAGCAGCGCGATCTGCGGCGGCCCCAGCACCGTGCCCGCGGCAAGGGCCAGTTCACCGGCGGCCACGTCGCTGCCGCGGGCGCGGACGTGCGCGCCGGCCTCGACCTGCCGGTAGACCCGGACCTCGCCCGAGGACGCCTCGGGCGAACGGCTCGCGGCGGACATGCCGGTGACCGGGCCCGCCTCGCCGCTGCCACCGTCGGTCCACTCGACCGGGACGACGGCCTCGGCGCCGGGCGGCAGCGGGGCGCCGGTCATGATCCGCGCGGCCTCGCCCGGGCCGACGGTCGGCGGCTCGCCGCTGCCGGCCGCCACGTCACCGATGACCGTGAGCACGGCCGGGTGCTCGTCGTCCGCGCCCTGGGTGTCGGTGGTGCGGACCGCGTAGCCGTCCATCGAGCTGTTCTCGAAGGGCGGCAGCGACACCGGCACCATGACGTCCTCGACGAGCACGCACCCCTGGGCGTCGAGCAGTTGCAGCTCGATCGGCTCCAGGGGCCTCAGCTGCCGGAGGATGTTGTCGAGGTGTTCCGAGACGGACCAGACGCGATCGGCACCGGCGGCCGTGCTACTGCTCAAGCTTGCATCTCCTCGTTGACGTACGAACGCAGCCAGGTCCGGAAGTCCGGGCCCAGGTCATCACGTTCGCATGCCAGTCGGACAATGGCACGCAGATAGTCGGCGCGGTCTCCGGTGTCGTAGCGCCGGCCCTTGAAGATCACGCCGTGCACGGGGCCGTCCGGGCCGCCCTCCTGGGCCAGTTCGCGCAGGGCGTCGGTCAGCTGGATCTCGCCGCCGCGGCCGGGCTGCGTCTTGCCCAGCACACCGAAGATCGCCGGGTCCAGGACGTAGCGGCCGATGATGGCGTACGAGGAGGGCGCCTCGCCCTGTGCGGGCTTCTCGACGAGGTCGGTGATCCGGACCACGTCGTCGTCGTCGGTGGGGACGATCGCCGCGCTGCCGTAGAGGTGGATCTGGCCGGGATCGACCTCCATCAGCGCGACGACGCTGCCGCCGTGCCGCTCCTGGACGTCGATCATGGTGCTGAGCAGCGGGTCGCGGGGGTCGATCAGGTCGTCACCGAGCAGGACCGCGAAGGGCTGGTCGCCGACGTGCGGTTCGGCGCAGAGCACCGCGTGGCCGAGGCCCCGGGGGTTGCCCTGGCGGACGTAGTGCATGGTCGCCAGGTCGCTGGACTCCTGGACCTTGGCGAGCCGGGACTCGTCGCCCTTGCGGGTCAGGGCCTCTTCGAGCTCGTAGTTGCGGTCGAAGTGGTCCTCGAGCGGGCGCTTGTTGCGGCCGGTGATCATGAGGACATCGGAGAGGTTGGCCGCGACGGCCTCCTCGACCACGTACTGGATGGCGGGCTTGTCCACGACCGGAAGCATTTCCTTGGGTGTCGCCTTGGTGGCGGGGAGGAAACGGGTGCCGAGGCCGGCTGCGGGGATGACAGCCTTGCTGATCCGAGTACGCGCGTGAGTCATGGTCTGCACAATATCCGCTGCATATGAGGTGAAGATGAAGTTCCGGTTGCATGACGGGTATAGGCGGCGATTGTGGGCCAAATGAGTGGCAGTCACGGTAGCAAGGCCGAGTTGCGGAAAACCCTCCTGCGGATGAGGAGTGGGTTCACGGAAGGTTTCCGCGAGGAGGCGGAACGGGGAATCGCCCGGCACGCGCTGGAGTTGCCCGAGCTGTCCGGAGCGTCCAGGACTGTGGCGGCCTACGTCTCGATGGGCGCGGAACCTGGCACCCGTGCGCTGCTGGAGGCGCTGCGCGAGCGCGGCGCGCGGGTCCTGCTGCCCGTCCTGCTGCCCGACAACGATCTGGACTGGGCGGCCTACGAGGGCCCGGACGCGCTCGTGCGGACGTCGCGCGGCCTGTACGAGCCCACCGGCCGCCGCCTCGGCCCGGACGCCGTCACGGGCGCCCACGCCGTGCTGCTGCCCGGTCTCGCCGCCGACGCGAACGGCCTGCGCCTGGGCCGCGGCGGCGGCAGTTACGACCGCGTGCTGACCCGGCTGGAGGCGGGCGGGGCGACGCCGGCCCTGGTGGTCCTGCTGTACGGGCACGAAGTGCTGGAGCACGTGCCCGCCGAGCCGCACGACCGGCCGGTGGACGCGGTGGTCACCCCGGACGGCGTGCGGCGCTTCGGGCGGCCGGGGAGCCGCTGAACGCGCGAGGGGGCGGGCCCGCGGGCCCGCCCCCTCGACGTACGTCCACTGCCCGCGCCCCGGCGTGGTGGCGTCAGCGCTTTACGGCGTCAGCGCGAGCGTGTCGTCGGTGCTCGCGTCCACGGACTGCTTGGTGAACGCCCACGGCAGCAGCTCGCCCTTGGCCCACTTCGTCGTCTGGTCCGAGTAGTGCGCGCTGTAGGCGTGCCCGGAGGCGCCGGTGAGGTTGATCCACCGCGACTTGTCGAAGTCGTCCAGCGAGACCACCATCCGCATCGACGGCACCCAGACCACCTCGTAGCCGCCGGCCGCGTTCCAGCCGGTGGCGTCGACCGCCGCCTCGCCGCCGCCGAGGTTCCAGGGACCGCGGTTGAGCAGCCAGCGGACGACGGCAGGACCGCCGGTGCCCAGCGTCTGGTTGCGCAGCTCCAGCTGGTGCAGCCGGCCCCAGCTCCAGGTGTCGATGTTCTTGCCGAGCTTGGCGGTCAGCTCGTAGCGGGCGTCCTTCATCGCCTGGGCGAGCAGCTCGTCGCGGGTCGTGCGCGGCTTGCCGCTGTCCTTGTCGAAGAAGGCCGTGGGGGACGTGGTCCACCACGGGTTGTCCTCGTCCTTGATGATCGACCGCACGACCTCGAACCAGCGGTCGCCGCCGTCCGGCTGCGCCTGGTCGGCGTCGCGCTGGCCGCACTCGCGCACCAGCTTGGACTTGCCGCTGAGGTCGTCGACCGGACCGGACCGGTCGGTCGCCGGCACGGTCAGGCACTGTCCCTTCGGCCGCAGCTCCTTGGGCAGCTTGTTGCCGAAGGCGAGCTTGAGGGTGTTGCGCCAGACCGCGTTGAAGTAGGCCGCGGCCGCGGAGTCCGCGTCCTGGTTGTAGTCCCAGCTCTCCAGCAGCTTCTGCGCGTTGCGGACGTAGTCGTCCTTGTCGTTCTTGATGTCGATCTTCAGCAGGTACGGCACCAGCAGCTTGGCGATCTCGCTGCTGCTGTCGCTCTGCATCTTCTGCATGTCGTCCATCGAGACCAGCCCGCTGTCCTTGATCTTGGACGCGATCAGGTCGTTGATCCGCTGGCTCCGCGTGCCGTAGCCCCAGTCCTGGGTGAGCAGGTAGGGGTACTTGCGCTGGTCGACGACGGCCTGGTTGGCGGTGACGATGTAGCCGCGGGGCGGGTTGAACTCCCACGGCATGGCGTCGAACGGGATCGGCTTGCCCCACTGGTACTTCGGGTCCCAGCCGGGGGCCGGGTAGGTGCCGTCGTAGCCCGCGGCGCGGGTCGGGACCTGCCCGGGGGCCTGGTAGCCGATGTTGCCGTGGTCGCCCTTGCCGTCGGCGTAGATCAGGTTCTGCGAGGGGACGGCGAAGTCGCGGGCCGCGGCGCGGAACTCCTCCCAGCCGGTCGCCGTGTCCAGCTCGAACACCGCGTCCATCGTCTTGGACGGCTGCAGGGCGGTCCACTTCAGGGAGATCGCGTAGCCGTTGCCCCGGTCGGGCGCGGAGTTGTCCACCGGCGCCCGGTCGCCGACCTTGAGCAGCTCGGAGCTGCGGTCGGAGACCACCGGGCCGTTGTTGGTGCTGCGGACGGTGATCGTGCGGTCCGCTCCCCCGGCGACCTTGATCGTCTCCTGGCGGGTCTTGAGGGGCAGCTGCTTGCCGTCGTAGAAGTAGCTGTCGTCGCTCAGCTTCTCCAGGTACAGGTCGGTGACGTCGGCTCCCAGGTTGGTCATGCCCCAGGCGATCGACTGGTTGTGGCCGATGACCACGCCCGGCATTCCGGAGAAGGTGTAGCCGGCGACGTCGAAGGGGCAGGCCTTGGAGACCGCCGTGCAGTGCAGGCCCATCTGGTACCAGAGCGAGGGCATCTGGGGCGCCAGGTGCGGGTCGTTGGCGAGCAGCGGCTTGCCGGTGGTGGTGTGGCCGCCGGCGACGACCCAGGAGTTGGAGCCGATGCCGTTGCCGTTGGGGCCGAGCAGCGCCGGGATCTGGTCGAGGGTGCCGGAGAGCGAGGCGAGCTGCGACTGCAGGTTGCCGGCGGCTTCGTCGACGGTCGAGCCGGTGTCGGTGCTGGTGCCGGTTCCCGTCGTGCCCGTGCCCGTGCCCGTTCCCGTTCCCGTCTCGGTGCCGGTGCCAGCGCCGGTGCCGGTGCCGGTGCCCGAAGTGTCGCCGGACGCGCCGCTCGTGGCGGAATTGGGTGGTTCGTACGCACCCGTGACGGTATTGACCGTTCCGCTGTCCACGATCGTCCGGTGCCGCGCGTACGGATACGCCGGGTAGAGACTGGCGATCTGCTTCGCGTTCAACCGGCTGGTCAGCAGCGCGCGGTCGATCTCGTCCTGCATGTTGCCGCGCAGGTCCCAGGCCATGGCTTTGAGCCAGGCGACCGAGTCGACCGGCGTCCACTTCTCCGGGGTGTAGTCGTTGGTCAGCGACAGGGCCGCGTACTCCACGGACAGGTCGGCGCCCTTGTGGCCCGCCAAGTAGGCGTTGACACCGTCCGAGTAGGCCTGCAGGTAGTCCTTGGTGGTCTGCGAGAGCTTGGTGTCGTACTCGGTCTGCGCGACCTCGCGCCAGCCCAGCGTGCGCAGGAAGGCGTCGGTCTCCACCTGGCCGCTGCCGAACATCTCCGAGAGGCGGCCCGCGGTGAGGTGCCGGCGCACGTCCATCTCGTAGAAACGGTCCTGGGCCTGGACGTACCCCTGGGCGCGGAAGAGGTCCTGCGGGGTGTCCGCGTAGATCTGCGGGATGCCGTTGCCGTCCCGCTTGACCTGGACCGGCCCGGACAGGCCCTTGAGCTGCAGGGTGCCGGCGGTCTGCGGGAGGGACGCGCGGACGGTCGCCACGCTCCAGTACGACCCGAAGGCGATGCCCGCCACCAGCAGGAGTACGACCCCGATCACGATCAGGCGCACGCGGCGGGACTTTGTCTTGGGGGGCATCGATGTCCTTCGAGGGCAGGGTGGACCGATTGCTAGGGGCCACCTTAGGCGTAGTGCCCAGCGGCCTCCCAAGCGGTGCCGGAAGCGAGGACGGAAGCTGTACGGAAGCGGTGCAGAAGCCGCTCCCGGACGGCCCGTGGAGATCGCAGCGACCTCAAGCACAGGTAAAATATTAGGCAAGGCAATGAACTGCAGTGAAAGGACGGGCTCCTGACTGTCGACCGCCTCAACGAGCTCCTGCTGGTGTGCGCCGCCGTGCTGCTCATCGCAGTGGTCGCGGTGCGCCTGTCGTCGCGCAGCGGACTGCCGACCCTGCTGATCTACCTGGGCATCGGCGTCGCCATCGGGCAGGACGGCCTCGGCGTCAAATTCGACAACGCCGAATTGACCCAAGTGCTGGGATATGCGGCACTTGTGGTGATTCTGGCCGAAGGTGGTCTGGGCACCAAGTGGCGCGAGATCAAACCGGCGGTTCCCGCCGCCACGGTGCTCGCGACCCTCGGGATCGCGGTCAGCGTCGGCGTCACCGCGGCGGGCGGCCACTACCTCGTCGGGCTCGACTGGCGGCAGTCGATCATCATCGGCGCCGTGGTGTCCTCCACCGACGCGGCGGCGGTCTTCTCCGTGCTGCGCCGGGTGCCGCTGCCCACGCGGCTGACCGGTGTCCTGGAGGCCGAGTCGGGCTTCAACGACGCTCCCGTGGTCATCCTGGTCGTCGCCTTCTCCGAGCACTGGCCGGTGCACAACTGGGGCGTCCTGCTGGGCGAGATCCTCCTGGAGCTGGCGATCGGCGCCGTCGTCGGCCTGGCGGTCGGCCTGCTCGGCGCGTACGCCCTGCGGCACGTGGCGCTGCCCGCCTCCGGCCTCTACCCGATCGCGGTGATGGCCATCGCCGTCCTCGCGTACGCGAGCGGGGCCATGGCGCACGGCTCCGGCTTCCTCGCCGTCTACGTCGCCTCCGTCGTACTCGGCAACGCCAAACTGCCGCACCGGCCCGCCACCCGCGGCTTCGCCGAGGGGCTCGCCTGGATCGCGCAGATCGGGCTGTTCGTCCTGCTGGGCCTGCTCGTGACCCCGCACGAACTGGGCGACGACATCGTGCCCGCGATCGTCGTCGGGCTCGTGCTGACGATGGTGGCGCGGCCGCTGTCGGTGACGGCGAGTCTGCTGCCCTTCCGAACGCCCTTCCGCGAACACGTGTTGCTCTCCTGGGCGGGACTGCGCGGCGCGGTACCCATCGTGCTGGCCACCATCCCGATGGTGGCCGAGGTCGAGCAGAGCGAGCGGATCTTCAACATCGTCTTCGTGCTGGTGATCGTCTACACCCTGGTGCAGGGGCCGACCCTGCCGTGGCTCGCCAAGATGCTGCGGATCGACGACCCGGGCGCCGCCGAGGACCTGGGCATCGAATCCGCCCCGCTGGAACGGCTGCGCGGCCACCTGCTGTCGATGCGCATCCCCGACCGGTCCCGTATGCACGGCGTGGAGGTCAACGAACTGCGGCTGCCGCCCGGGGCTGCGGTCACGCTGGTCGTCCGCGAGGGCAAGAGCTTCGTACCGCTGCCGACGACCGTGCTGCGGACCGGCGACGAACTCCTGGTCGTCGCGACCGACCCGGTGCGCGACAGGGCCGAGGCGCGGCTGCGCGCGGTCGGCCGGGGCGGCAAGCTGGCCGGATGGCTGGAATCAGGCCGCGAAACCAGCCGTTAACATGGCTGCACGACAGTCACCACCAACTCTGCCTGACGCAGAGCTGGCGCGACCGCCCGGCGGCCGGACACCCGGTATCTACCTCGGTCAAGCGCGAGAGGACAGCTCTCGGCGCACCGTACGCGACCAGGCGTCCAGGGTGCGCTACCAGGCGGCAGAAAGGCCCGGGCCGTGGCATCCACGGTCACTCGCTCCTCCCGTCGCTCGCCGCTGAGGCCCCACCGGGACCGGCGCGAACGGCGCGGCCTCCGGGACCGCGCGTCCGGCGCGGGGCGCCCCGGTTACGGACAGCTGCTGCGCACCCCCGGTGCGTGGACGTTCCTGCTGCCCGGGTTCACCGCCCGGCAGCCCTTCGCGATGCTGACGATCGGCATCGTGCTGCTGGTGCAGCACACCACCGGCTCCTACGGCACCGCGGGGGCGGTGTCCGCCGTCACCGGCGTCGCCATGGCGCTGTTCGCCCCGCAGAGCGGCAAGCTCGCCGACCGCTTCGGCCAGGGCGCGGTCCTCGTACCCGGTGTGATCGTGCACACGGCGGCCGTGACGCTGCTGGCGCTGCTCGCCCTCGCCCACGCCCCGCTGTGGGCGCTGCTGGCGATGGCGGTGCCGGCGGGCGCCTCCGTGCCGCAGATCGGGCCGATGGTGCGCGCCCGCTGGGCCGCCACCCTGCCGGAGAACTCCCCGCTGCTGCAGACCGCAGCGGCCTTCGAGTCGGTGACCGACGAGTTCACGTTCGTCATCGGGCCGGTGCTGGCCACGGCGCTGAGCACCGGCGTCCACCCGGCGGCCGGGCTGCTGGCCGAAGCTGCGCTGACGCTGGCCGGCGGTCTGATCTTCGCGGTGCAGCGGCGGACCGCTCCGGCGCCGGCCGCCCGCACCGCGGACGGCGCCCGTGAGCGGCAGCCCTCGGCGCTGACCGTGCCGGGCGTGCGGGTGCTCGCGGTCGCCTTCCTCGGCATCGGCGCCGTTTTCGGCGGCATGCAGGTCTCGATGACAGCCTTCACCGAGGAGATCGGGCGGCCGGGCATCAACGGCCTGCTGTACTGCACCTTCGCGGCGGGCAACATGCTGGCGGGCATCGTCTGCGGCGCGGTGGCCTGGAAGTCCGGGCCCCGGCGGCGGATGGTCGTCGGCTACACCGCGCTGACCGCGGCCACCTCGATGCTCTGGGCTGCGCACGCCGTTCCGCTGCTCGGCGGCCTCGGGCTGCTGGTGGGGCTGACCATCGCCCCGGCACTGATCACCGGCTACACGCTGGTGGAGTCGCTGGTGCCCGCGCGGGTCCGCACGGAGGCCTTCACCTGGCTGACGGGGGCGGTCGCGCTCGGGCAGGCGGCGGCAGCCACGGCCGCCGGCCGGCTCGCGGACGGCATCGGTGCGAGCGCCGGATTCACCGTGCCCCTGGCCGGTACCGCACTGGCGCTGATCACCTTGCTGGCACTGCGCGGCAGGCTCGCCCCGCGGTCCGCGGGACTGGTCGCGGCACGCGGCGACGGCAGTGGTATCGGTCACCGAGTGGCGGTCACGGTGGACTGACGCCGCGGAATGCTGCACTATTGACCGTCGTTAGCACTCACTGAACCAGAGTGCCAGGAGGAGCAAGTGCCGACCTACCAGTACCAGTGCACCGAGTGCGGCGAGGGCCTCGAGGCGGTGCAGAAGTTCAGCGACGACGCGCTCACCGAGTGCCCGGCGTGCCATGGCCGCCTGCGCAAGGTCTTCTCCGCGGTCGGCGTTGTCTTCAAGGGTTCCGGTTTCTACCGGACCGACAGCCGCGGCTCGTCGTCCAGCAGCGCCCCGGCGGCCAAGGCCGGCAGCGGGTCCGACGCGAAGTCGTCGGCGACGTCGTCGTCCTCGTCTTCTTCGAGCTCCTCGGGCACCGGCGGCTCCTCGTCGAGCTCGGCAAGCACCTCCGCCGCCTGAGCGGAGTGCTCGCGCGGCCGCCTGAGCGGATCGCCCGAGCGGCGCCCCACTTTCGGGTGAAGGCCCCCGTCGACCACGACCGGGGGCCTTCGGCGTACCCCGCCGTCGTCCCCCGGGTCGTTTCGCCGTGCGTGGGGACGGCCCCGGGCCGCAGACTGGAGACATGCTGTGCGGTTGGGTCGTCGACCGGCCCGGTCCCATGCTCACGGAGCCGCTGGTGCGCGTCGGGCGGCCGAAACCGGTGCCGGGGCCGAGGGAGCTGCTGCTGCGCGTCGAGGCGTGCGGCGTCTGCCGGACCGACCTCCACCTGGCCGAGGGGGACCTTCCCCCGCACCGTCGGGAGACCGTGCCCGGGCACGAGGTCGTCGGGCGGGTCATCGCCACCGGTGAGTTCGCCGGCCGATTCACCGAGGGCGACCGGGTAGGCGTCGCCTGGCTGCGCGGCACGTGCGGGAACTGCGTCCACTGCCGGTCCGGCCGGGAGAACCTGTGCCCCGACTCCCTCTACACCGGCTGGGACGCCGACGGCGGCTTCGCGGACTTCACCACCGTCCCGGAGGACTACGCGTATGCGCTGCCCGAGGACGCCGGCGGCCGCGACGCCGTGCACCTGGCGCCCCTGCTGTGCGCCGGGATCATCGGCTACCGCGCGCTGCGCCGTAGCGATCTGCCGCCCGGAGGACGCCTGGGCATCTACGGCTTCGGGGCCTCGGCGCACATCGCCGCACAGGTCGCGCTGGCCGAGGGCGCGACCGTGCATGTGCTGACCCGGTCGGCGAAGGCGCGCGAGCTCGCGCTGGAACTCGGTGCGGCCTCGGCGGCCGGTGCCGACGCCAGGCCCCCGGAACCACTGGACGCGGCGATCCTCTTCGCGCCCGTCGGCGATCTGGTGCCGGTGGCCCTGGAGGCCCTGGACCGCGGTGGCACGCTGCTCGTCGCCGGCATCCACCTCACCGACGTCCCCACGCTCAACTATCAGCGCCATCTGTTCCAGGAACGGAATCTGCGCAGTGTCACCTCCAACACCAGACAGGACGGACAGGAGTTCCTGGCGCTGGCAGCCAGGATCGGGATCCGGGTGACCGTCACCCCGTATCCGCTGGACCAGGCGGACCGGGCCCTGGGGGATCTGGCCGCCGACCGCGTCAACGGCGCCGCCGTGCTCGTACCGGACTGAGGCACGCGGGGCGCGGCACATGGCACATGACACATGGGGCGCGGCTCACTCGACGCGTATCAGGCATCCCGTGACGTTGGACGGGACGATGCGTATCCACAGGTCGTCGGTGCCGTCGGCCCACGGGTCGGGGTGGGCGCCCTCGGCCAGCGCACGCACCTCGTCGGAGTCGGTGACGTGCTCGACGATTCCGAGAAGCAGCACGCTCCAGCCGGCGCTGAGGCACGCGTCGAATCGATCGACCTCGAAGGCGACCTCGATGCCGTGCCCGGCGGCCGGCGGGGCCTTCGGCGCCGTGCGGTAGACGATGGTGCCGTCGACCACGGAGTAGATGACCGGCACCACGGCGGGGTGACCGGTGGCGGTGGTCAGCGCGATCCTGCCGACGTCCTGTCCGGCCAGCCGGTTCCAGCACTCACCGGCGTCGAGGTCGCACGGCACGGGCTGTCCGGTCGCCACCTCGTCCGGGCAGTTCTCGGTGTCGCCCCCGAGCAGCCGGCTGGCCGTGGTCCGCAACGCGCCCGCGAGGCGGAGCAGGGCATTGGTGCCGATGGTGTGATGGCACTGCTCCTCGATGTAGCGCACATAGCTGGGTGTCATCCCGGCCCGTGCGGCCACTTCCTCGCGGCTGAGGCCCAGTTGCTCCCGCCGCTGTGCGACGCGGCGGGCTACGTCGCCCGGGTGGGACCTGGCGTTTCCGGACAGGTCGTCGTGCAAGGTCTGCCTGGGCACGTCGACCACCTCCCGTTGTCGGGCTCAGGCGCTTCGCTTCACTGACCAGCACATCACCGCCGGGGCCGTGCCGCCAGGTCTGGGCCCTTTGTCCCCTCGACCGGGCGACGAAGTTTTCCACAACCCGCGAGTAATCCACAGGCCGGGAACGGCCGTCGGCGCGCTGGTGCATCGTGGTCCGTGCCGCCCCGGACCGCCGTCTGCGGCAGGGTCCGGCGGTGCCGACGAGTGCCGCGGGTGGTCCCGGTGACGGGTCTGACGATGTGGAGGGTGTGACGGATATGGAGAGTGTGACGGGCATGAACGGCATGAACTGCGTGGACAGTCTGGGCGGGGTGGACGGCATGAACGGTGTGACGACCGCGGCTGCGGGTGCGAGTGCGATCCGCCGGGCGGGCGCCGGGGCGCCGGCGCCGTGCCCGGTGCCGGACTTCGCACCGATCAGGGCGGGCGGCGGAGGCCACCGCCTGCGGCGGTTGCTGCGCCGCCGCCGACGGATGGCCGCGGCGGGTCTGGCCATTGCGGCCGCGGCGGTCGCGGCCGCCGCACCCCGGGAGGCCCCCCGACCCGCGTGGTCC